>JASFIU010000014.1:0-27229 GCA_050122495.1 Desulfobacterales bacterium
TTTGACGGACAACAGCCCCACCCGGACGGTTTTCCCCTGGCCGGTCCAGCGAACATCGCTGACATTAATGTCGGGCGGCAGCACGGCCAAGCCCATGCGTCGCGCTTCGGAGACATAGGCAAAGGTGCCATAAAAACCGCCCTGGTTGCTGATGACCGCGGCGATAAATTCGGCCGGGTAATGGATCTTGAGATAGGCGGCCTGGAAGGATACCCGGGCATAAGAGGCGCTGTGGGGTTTGCAAAAGGAGTAGCCGCTAAAGCTCATCATCATGTCCCAGATCTCGGCAGTCTTGTCAGGGGGCACCCCGCGCTGTTTTGCGCCGTCGTAAAATCGCTGCTGAAAGTCGCGCAGCTGGTGTTGGCGATCCTTTTTGGTCATCACTTTGCGCAGGGTATCGGCTTCGGCGTGAGAAAAGCCGGCGATCACCACCGCGGCACGGGAAACGTCTTCCTGGTAGACCATAATGCCGAAGGTCTCGGCGAGCACTTCGGCCAAAAAGGGATGAATCGGATCCCAGGGGCCGCCGTGCAGGCGGCGGATGTATTCCTGGATAAACTCATTGGCGGCCGGGCGGATGATGCTGCTGTGGATGACCAGATGCTCGAAATTACCCACTTTGGACTTTTGCTGCAGCAGCCGCATGGCCGGGCTTTCGATGTAGAAGCAGCCCATGGTGCGGCCCTGGGCCAGGGCCTCCTGGGTGGCGAAGTCGTCTTCGGGCTCCCAGCGCAGCTCGTCAAAAGTGATGCCGTTGTCGCGCAAATTGGCCAGGGCATCCCGGATGACCCCCAGGCTGCGGTTGCCCAGCAAATCAATTTTGACCAGCCCGGCATCCTCAGCGGCATCCTTCTCCCACTGGATGATCGGCACGCCCTTGGGGGCCTGCTCGACGGGCACGTATTCTTCAATGGGCCGCGGCGTGATGACCACGCCGCCGGGATGCACGGACAGGTAACGCGGGGTGCCGATGATGCGCTGGGCGAACTGCAAAATGTCGGGCCAGGGCGGAGGGAACTCCAGGGCTTTGGATTCGGGCCTTTGTTTCAGTTCGGTTAAAAACCCGGGGTCGGATTCTTTTACGCGCCAGAAATGCGGCAGCCGTTTGGACACCTGCCCGATTTCGGCGTCGGTCAACCCGAAGACCTTGGCGACTTCCCGCACCGCCATACGCGGCTGAAACAGCACGTGGCTGGATACCATGGCGGCATGACCCGGATACTGGGCCAGAACCGAATCCAGTACGCCATCGCGTTCGTCCCAGGCGAAATCCACATCGATGTCCGGCGGATCTTTGCGGCCCGGATTTAAAAATCGTTCGAAATACAGGTTGTGTTTCAGCGGGCAGACATTGGTGATCCCCAGGCAGTAAGCCACCAGCGAAGCGGCTCCCGAGCCGCGGCCGCAGGTGCGCGGGCTGCGCTGGATAATATCGCGCACGATTAAAAAATAAGCGGCGAATCCCATGTCCCCGATGCTGCGCAACTCGTGTTCCAGACGGTCCACCACGGCTTCGGAAAGTTCAGCGCCGTATCGGCGCCGGGCACCTTCATAGGCTTCCCGGCGCAGGCGTTGAGCCGGCGTGCTGCCGTTTGGGCCTTGCAACGGCGGCATCACAATGCCGAACCGGGGCCCGCTAAATGTCAGACGGTCGACAATTTCGTAAGTGGCGCTGACCGCCTGCGGGCAGATGGCAAAGCGGCGCTCATATTCCCGGGGGCCTGCCAGCCAGGCATCTGCCGGGGCGACTTGATCATCTGCCAGGCGCGACAGGGAGGTGTTGCGCTCAATGGCCCGCAACATGCGGTGGACCGCCAGATCATCGGGGAGCAAAAAGAAACTGCCCGGTGTGGCCACCACCGGCAGCCCCAGGCGGTCGGCCATGCGGCGCAACCGGTGGGTGGCGGGAAGGGGGCGGCGCGGCATGGCGGCGGCGACCGACACGCCGGCCGCATGCCAGGCGGCCAGCAGACCGGCGCTCTGAGTGAGAACCACCAGTCCGTTTGCATGTGAAATTAGGGCGGCCTCGAGGTTGAAATCCTCCTGCATGTGGCGGCGGGTAAGCAGGCGGCAGAGGTTGCGGTAGCCGCCATCGGTTGCCACCAGGCAGACGGCACGCTGTTTGTGTCGGGGGTCGGTGACCTCAGCGCCCACGATGGGCGTCAGTCCTTCGCGTCGGCAGTTGGTTAAAAAAGGCCACAGGCCGCAAAGGTTGTCGGTGTCGGTCAGCGCCAGATGGGTATAGCCCAGGCGCCGGGCGACCCGGCAGACCTGTTTGACCGGCGCCGTACCCCACATGAGCGAATAGTTCGATCGAACGGTTAGTGGAATCATGATCAAAGGTTGAGTCGGTTGAGCCTGTTGGCCCGTTGGCCGGTTTGGTGGTTTTTCAAGTAGCGGATTAGGCCATCAATTATTTTCCTGATTTTTGCACAGTGATCATAGGTGCTTTGAAACTCATCTGCGGTGATGTATTTCTGGTCTAAAGCAATATACAGGCAGTTCTGCACCTCTGAGCAAGAGCGCCGCGAGTATGTCAAAAATCGAATAAATTCGTTGTTCGATCTCGAATCGAATCCTTCGCAAATATTGTTCATTATTGAGATGGCCGCGCCGGTTATTTGTCCAGATAAACGAAAATCTTTTAAAAAATCAGTGTGCTTTGTGTAATCGTAAGCATTTTTTGTCAAAGCTCTTGCCTCCTGCCAGCACTCCAGTTCTTCAAATCGATTAATTTTCATTTGTTCCTCCTCATTTGATCATTTGTTTTGTCAATAACCGGCCAACGGGCTCAACCGGCAACGGGCAAACCAGCCGTCAGGCGGCCCAGATGCGGCCTGACTGCACGGCCTGATTGCCAAAGCGGTGGCGGATGGCGTCAATGGCCGTGATCAGGCCGCCGCGCTTTTGACTGGCTTTTTGGTCGGCGGCAAACAGTTCGAGTTGTGCCGGCGGAAAAATCAACCGGTCGCAGATCAGGCGCATATGCCGGATGCGTACCCGGCGGACCCAGGCCAATTGGAGGGTGCGCCGGGCCAGCTCGAAGAGGGTCAGGTCATTGGCGGTCGCGGGTCGGGCGGCCACCTGGCGGGCGCGGCGCATGCCGTCGGAATAGTCAAGTACTATGGCGATGCGGCGCGCGGCGCGTCGGCGTCGGCGCAGCCGGCTGCCCACCTGCTCCACCAGGCCGTAGAGAACCGCTTCCAGGGTGTGCGCGTTGTTGGTATCATTGCCGAACTCGTGATCCGCAACGACCTTCGGCGGCTTTTGCCCGACCGACAAAACCGGAGAAGGATCGATGCCGCGTACCGCCTCGTAAAGCACCGGGGCACGGGTTGCAAAAGGGATCTCCAGTTGTTCCAGACTCAGGGCCGCGACCTGGAATGCGTGGGTAAGGTTAAATTCCCGCAGCCGTAGCTGATCCGGGCGCTCGATGCCCGGAACCAGACTGACCGGCAGCGGGGCCAGCAGCGCTTCCTCCTCACCGGCGGCGACGATATATTCCCCGTCAGGCTTCACCAGGCGCGTGGCCACTTTGGCAACCAGTTTGTTGGGTGCCACCGACCAGATCGGGTCCAGGCCCAGATCGGTTTTAATCTGCCGGCGTAACCGCCAGGCCACATCTCTGGCCGGGCCGAAAAGACGGGCGGTGCCGGTGGTATCCATGAACAGGTGGCCGTCGTCTTCGCCGGTTTCGATCAGGGGCGAATACGGCAGAGCGCGCTTGAGCACATCGCGCATGGCCCGCTCATAGCGGTCCGGATGGGGCGGCAGGATTTGAACATCTTTGCAGAGGCGCACGGCCCGGCGCAGGGCCATGCCTTTGCGGATACCGGCCAGGTAAGCCTCGTTGCTCATATCGTAAACAGCGGCCCGGACGGCCCCTTCGGGTGCGATGATCACCGGGCGCTGGTTGAGCCGGTGATCCACCGCCCGTTCCACCGCCACGGCGAAATCGGCCACGTTTAAATGGATTATCGAACGGTTCATCATTCCACCACGGGCATGTTCCAATAAGTTAGCCTTTTTAAAAAAACAAGGTCATTCGCTTCACAAATTTTTATTAAATCCGAAGCACGAAGCACGAAATCCGAAACAAATAGGAATATCAAATGACCCAAATTCTAAACTGTTTTGAACATTTGTATTTCGTATTTTGAATTTGTTTCGAATTTCGATATTCGAATTTCGAGCTTATGTTGTTTAGCTGGCACACTCTTTTGCTGTTTTTGACGAATTCGGATTAAACGAACCTGGTTATAACAACCCGCGCTCGATTAGCTGACTGATGAGGCGCCGGGCATTCTTGGGTGCCTGGCCGCGGACGTGGTTGTTGAAAAAAATAACGCCGTTACCGGCCTGCCGGGTCATTGGGGCGATGATTTTATCGGTCCATTCCCGCAACTCGTCATCGCTGTAGTCGTAGTCGAACTGTATTTGCATGTTGTCTGAGCGCCAGCCTCTGGCGTTGCGGCCGTGAAGCCGAATGTAGAAAAGATCCGGATTGGTGACGACATCCAGCTGCGGAAACAAACCCGGCAGATTGGGTTCATCCACGGCTACCAGGGTAGCGCGGCGGCGCTCCAGTTCGGCAAAAACTCTGTCTGCGGCCCAGGAAGCATGGCGAAATTCCACCGCGAGAGGCAATCCGTCGAGTTCGTCCAACAGGGCGGCCAGGTAGTGGCGGTTTTGCGGCGCCCGGGAAAAACTCGGCGGAAATTGAAGTAAAACCGCCGTCAGCTGCCGGGTCTGGTTGAGTGGCGCCATGCCGTCCCGGTATTGAGAGACCTGTCCCCGCCACTGATTGGGATCCACCTCATGGGTTAAGGTACGGGTCAGCTTGGCGGCAAAACGAAACCCGGGCGGCGCGTGCTGGCGCATGCGTTCGATGGCTGCTGCTTTTGGCATCTGGTACCAGGTGAAGTTCAGCTCGGTGATCGGAAAAGTCCGGGCGTAAAGCGGCAGCATCTGACCGGAGCGGGTGCCCGGCGGGTAAAACCCGGCGTTTACCCATTCCGCATACGAATAGCCGCTGGTGCCGACGCGAAGCCGGCAGGGGGTTTTTGGTCGTTCAGTGCTCACGTTAAATCTTTCTTTCTGACTACGCTTGTAGCTTCCGGGCTGTGTACTTTAGGTTTCAGTGTTCAGGTGTCAGGTGTCAGGGCGATGGAACACAACCCTTCGGGCCAAAGACTGACACCTGACACCATTTGGTGCTTGGTACCAGGAACGAGAGACGCGTTGCCAGCAGCCAGTGACCAGAAGCCTGGAGCTACTGAATTCCTTCCGGCCCGCGATGGATGCCGACGACTTTGCCCTGAACAAGGACTTCGTCGAAACCGTAGCGCATGGGGGAGTAGGCGGTGTTTTCCGGACGCAGTTCGATGTGGTCTTTATGTAAAAAAAAGCGTTTGACGGTTGCTTCTTCGCTGTTGATCAGCGCCACGACGATCTCGCCGTTTTGGGCGTACTGGCGCGGTTCGCAGATTGCCAGATCGCCGCTGAGGATGCCGGCATTCTCCATCGAATCGCCTTTGACGCGCAGGGCGAAAATGTTTTGACTGCGGTAAACGGCGGCATCCAGAACGATACTGCCGTCCCACTCCGTCTGGGCGTACATGGGCAGGCCGGCGGTAACCCGGCCGATAATTGGGATTTCGCGCCAGCGTTGCAAAGCCGCTGCCTCGCGGGCACGATTTAACAGATAAACTTTGCGGCTGTAACGCCCTTCGCGTTTCAGATAGCCTTTTTCTTCAAGCACACGAAGGATCTGGGCTATGGCGGCATGGCTGACGCCCAGATCGGCGGCAGCCTGGCGCAGGCTGGGACACAGACCGGTTTTAGCGATTTCCCGCTGAAGATAATCCAGAAAACGCTGCTGTTTCGGTGTCAGCTGGGGTTGCATAATGTCTCCAAAAAAAGGTTTCAGGGTTCGGGTTTCAGGTGTCAGAATTGATAGAATTGAAACTTGAACACCGAGGCTTAAAACTTATTCCGCAGCCACATGCGAGCCATGCAGTAGCGGTTCATCGTCTGGGTCAAATGCTGCCGGTTCCTCTGCTATCTGCCAACGTTGCTCTTGTTTAGGGATTTTTTGTTCTAATGTTTTCTCCAATCCATTCAGCATGCGAATGCATTCCTTGTAACGGCTCCTAAATTCTAAATAGACCTCTTTTGAGATGTATCCTTTGAGCGTTGCCATAAACAAATGATGAATTGTCTCACCTGCTTCGGCCCTGCTGCGATTTACACCTTCAATTTTATTGCGGATATGCCGATCATCGTTTTTCTCGGCAAGTTGAGCAGGTGCACTGTTTGACGAACGCCTTGCCTGACTTCCCAACTCATACTTTTCTTCTTGGGGCCACGTGTGTGTCAAATCGCAGACCTCAATGTGCAACCGGCACAATTTGTTGTAGACCTCAAGATCCTCAACTTGGAAATAATTCTTCGCAGTCACTTCATTCTCCCTTCAAGACCTGACACCTGAACACTGACACCTGAAACCTCAGAGGCAATAATGTAAATGTTAATGTAAATATAAATGTAAATATTCTACCTGTCAAGATGAAAATTGAACGAGGGGATTTATGGGAGTTGAAAGGGCTCAGATTAGCAATTCGGATAGGCGCTTTTCGCCAAAGCGCATCGGCAGGGAAATCGCCAGCAGGCTTAGAATCAACACCAGGCTAAATGAGCCGACAATCCATATCCAGGCTGAAAGGGTGATGATGTCGTTGCGGATGTCGGCCATAAAAATATTATAAACCGGACCGGCTTCAATTAGGACCACCAGGCCGATGTATCCGGCACAGGTGATCATAAAGACCAATCCGCCGAAACTGGTTATCGTTTGAGTCGGATTTTCCGCCTTGAAATCCGGGTAGGCGGCCCCCAGCCCGACGCCCATAGAGACGATACCGGGGACAATAAAAAAAACCGTGAGGATTGAAAGGGTCATCATAAACGGGGTGACCTGCAGCAGGATGTTGGTTGCAATGATCAGAACCTCGGTTAAGATCAGCAGTGGCAAATAATAGATAAAAAATTTAATCCACAAAAACCTTCGGATGGAGAGCGGTGACGTTTTGACCAACCAGAAAGCATCCTTTTCCTGACTGACCGCCGGATAGGCAAACCGGGCGGTTACCGCCGTCAGAACAAATAACGCCAGGCCCATATTCAAGAATGAGAATAAGTTTTGAAGATACACGGTTCTGATCGGTGATTTTTCAAGGGGCAGGACCTTGAAATTGTAAACGTAAATCACAACCAGGGCGGCGATTAGAAAAATTTGGGTCCACTGGGTTTGGTCGCGGAGGAATGTTTTGATCTCTTTGACTGTAAAGGATTTTACAGGGCCCGGCAGAAAATTGAAAATTTTATCGCTGGCGACATTGTTTTTAAACAGACGGGCCGGAGCATTCTGGGTTTTTGAAAATCCTTTAAAGTAAATGGCATCTGAAAGAAAAATCATAGCAATGACGATCATTCCGGCAAAACTGAACGACAGCGCTGTAAAAAACAGACTGCTGCTGATCGAGCCCGCAAGAGCGGACTGAATGCTGTCATAGGCCCAGCTGCTTGGCAGAAAGGGTGATGACGGGGTCTGCAGAGAAGTGATATAGACCAAAACGGTGTCAAACACTTCCGGATCAACCAGCAATTCCGGCTGTGAAAGGCGAATGACCAGATAGATCACCACAAAAAAAAGGATGCCTGCTAAAATAAATACACTTTTCATCCGGCTTGCCGGTATAAATATGACGGCGGCCATAACCACCAGGGTGCTGATCGCCGAAGCGATAACGGCCAGGCACGTTATCGATATCATCATGTTGACATAGTAGAATACACCGGTTTGGTAAACAATGCCATAAGACACGAAGACCGGCAGGGTATAGATGATGACCATCCAGGCGCTATCGATGGTGCTGTCGATCCAGCGCGTGATAAAAATCTTGTAACTGGAAACCGGCATGGAGTGAACCAGCAAAAGATCGCGGGAAAGATAGAGCTTGGAAAGGGATGTCAGGATGCTGCTGAAAAGAAGCAGGGCAAAAGACACGACCAGCATCATAGATAGAAGTTTATAACCCAGGATGTCGCCGATATCTTCAATGCCTTTAAAATAAATGAGAACCCGCCAGGAAACCGCAAATATGCCGCACCAGAAAAGCAAACCGATTGCACCGAGCAAAATGAAACGCGCACTGCTGTTACCGTTGGCCTTACGTGAGCCGCGCCTTCGAAGGGGCCAAATTCGGGGTTTTAATAAAGTCAGAACTTCGTTCATTTTACTAAATTTTATGCTCACCGCCTGCTTCGCTCGAGGCGCCGGTGATCATTTTAATTTTTTACCGCAGAGACGCAGAGTCCGCTGAGAGGCCCGACTGGAGGTCGGGGCCTCTCACCGAAAAGAAATAAGAAAAATACCCTCTGCGCTCTTTGCGCCTCTGCGGTGAATTTCCATCGTCAAGGTACGTTATTTGTCAGGCTCAAAAACACCTGCTCGAGGTCGGCCTCGGTGACATTGGCCTCACGCTGCAGCTCGGTGGTCGTTCCCATGGCGATTAAACTTCCCTTATTGATCACGCCGATGCGATCGCAGGTATCTTCGGCGACTTTAAGGGTATGCGTTGACATAAAAACGGTAACGCCTTTCTGGGCCAATGTTCTAAAAAGTTTTTTAACCATGATAATCGCCGCCGGATCGAGCCCCACCATGGGTTCGTCTACAATGATCACTTCGGGATCGTGCAGCAGGGCTGCGGACATAATAAGCCGTTGTTTCATTCCGTGGGAATAGGATTCGACCAGTTCATCGGCCCAGTCGCCCAGGGAAAAATCTTTAAGCGTTTTTAAAGCAGTCGCTTCAAATGTTTCTTCGGGGACCCCGTATAAATCGGCGGTGAATCTTAAAAATTCCATACCGGTGAGCTTTTCATACAGATAGGGGCGGTCGGGAATAAAGCCGATTTTGCTTTTGGCTTTTTCCGGTTCTGTTTGCATGTCAATTCCGGCAATGGTCACCGTGCCGTTTGTCGGTTCAAGAATCCCGCCCATCATCTTAATGGTGGTGGTCTTGCCGGCGCCGTTCGGGCCGATAAATCCAAAAACCTCTCCTTTATTAATGGAAAGGTTCAGATCATTGACCGCCTGGAATTCGCCGTATTTTTTTGTCAGGTCTTTTAATTCAATCATAATTTCAGCTTTTAAAAGGTGTCCATGTATTATAGCATAATTTTGAGCGACTTTGTTTAAGATATAAAAACAAGAAATGGTCCGTTGTTTGTTGTCCGTTGTCCGTAGAAAAAACAAATCCCAACATCGATCTTTCAGTTAACAACGGACCACTAACCACTAACAACTAACCATTACTGTATTACAGTTAATCGTATCTTCCCGATAACACCCATTAAGTCCAGCTGTTGTTTCGGAGAGCCGGTTGTAAAGCGCAGGTGGCTGACGTCGGCCGGCAGCTGACCGAAAAGGGAGTCGGCGGTGACCCATTGCCCGAGATACATCAGATTCCAGGCATGATAGTAAAATCGGCCCTTTAAATACACCAGGCCGGCCTCAATCCGGGTGGGAATTCCGGCTGCCCGGCCAAGGGCCGCGAGCAATACAGCGTGCTCGTTACAATCGCCCACGCGATTTTTAAGGGTGGAAAGCGCATCGGGAAGTGAAAGCACCGGCCTTTTTTCAATATGGGTGTGCACCCAATTCATTAGCATTTCCGCCTGTGCCAAAGGGCCGGCATCGGGGGCATCCTTTAGGATTTTCTGTGCCAGTGCCCGGATTTTTGGATGGTCGGACTGGATAAACGGACCGGGCTTTAAAAATATTTTTTCCAATGTTGCCATATTTTCAGGCTTAAGTTCCAGGGCCAGATTTGACAGCCTTTCTTTTTGAACGGTCAGAACCTGTTCCTTAAACGTTTGCCGGCCGCCCTGGAGCTTCACATTTTGGGTTGATATGCCTTGAATTTTAACCTTCAGCACCTCAAGCGCTTCGACGTCTTCAAACGTGACATTGGAGGCCACCGAAGCAATCTTTGTAAGATCCTGGCTCGATTTAATGGCAAGCCCGTCGAGGGCATCCTGGCGGTCGGTTTGTATCAGGCTGATCCCCAGAAAGCCTTTTTCCTTTAAGATGCCGCCTTCTTTTCCAATCCAGGCCAGCTGGGAGGTGCCCTTAAAATTCAGAGAGATTTTTGTGGCCAGCTGGTTAAATCCGCGGATATCAACGAGTTCCTCGCCGATTACTTCCGCAATTACAGGCGCCTGGCCCATTGAACCCGGATCGAATATATTGAAAACATATTTTTCACCGGGCTTCAGATCCGTGGCCGCAATCGCGTCCATAATGCCGCTGAACAGATAGGGCTTATCTTTGATCGGAATATCGAGACTGCGGCTGGAACCGGCACTTTCGGTGGTTACATGCAGTGTATTTCCGACAACCTCCCCTTGGACGGAAAAGTGAAATCGACCCGAGCTGATATCAAAATCAAGCTCCTGAAGGGTAAAATCGACATTCAGACGGCCTTTGGTAATCAGCTTGATATCCTGAATCATGCCCATTGTGTTGATGCGCATATAAACCGATTCGGTCAGGCCATATCCGGTTGTATCTTTATAAAATCGAGTGTGGGAAAAGCCGATTTTCTGATCGTTCTGGAAAATATTCATCCAGGTATCGCGCTCAGAAACCGCCTTGATGGATTCCATGGATAAGGTTCGAGGTTGGGATAACAGGCTTTCCAATATTCCCAAACGAATGATGAAAAGGACTGCAAATGCCAGGATAAAAATACTGCTGGCAATCCAGAACGCCTTAGATTTGTGAACGATCATATTTAAAATTGTAATTGATGGTCGGTTACCTGTCAAATTTAGTTGGCGCCCGTTTGCAGGATTTTGCCTTTTGAAATAACGCCGCGACCAAAAATTCCATTAAGGGAGCCGTTCCGCGGATCTCAGAGATAGTTGCCCATCAACGCCGCGCAGGCCTTTCCTATGGATAATTCAAACGGTTCGTGTTAAGGGGATGACAGGATGCGTATCTTTTGGGCCGCAAAATTGCATTTCTGATAATGGGAGGATCGAATGATATCTGAGAAGGATGTTGTCGGGTTGCCTGTTGCGAATTACGACCCCGATCGCAAAGGAATATTTATTCATAAAAATGAACTAATGGACAGCCGCTTCAAAGTGGGCGACCGGTTTTCTGTAAAAGTAGGCAAACAGGACTTATTTGCCATTACCATTATAAGAGACGACAAAGGCGATATCGTTTATGATAAAAACGGGATCTTTATCGAACGAACCCGCCGGATCGACATTTTGCTGGGCGGCATTTTTGATGAATATGTCCTTTATTTCGAGCCCGGTACACCGGAATCCATTAAATTAAGGCCCCTGGAAGCAGTGATCAAAGATAATTACATGTAGGAAGGAGGCATGATGAGCGAACTATCTGCAAACCCGAGGGTGCCGGAAACACAGGTCGACAGTATGTTTCTCGACCGCTGGTCGCCCCGGGCGTTTCTGGATGAACCGATTCCCGATCACCAGGTCAAGACGCTTTTTGAAGCCGCACGCTGGGCCCCGTCGTGTTTTAATGAACAACCCTGGCTTTTCCTGTATGCCACCGAATTAAAGAAGCGCAAAATATTTACATCGCTTCTGGTTGAGAAAAATCAACGTTGGGCCGCCAGCGCACCGCTGTTGATGTTTGTAGTGGCGCGACGGAAATTTATAAAGGGCGGCGCCGACAATCGCCACGCCAAATTTGATGCCGGTGCGGCCTGGATGTCACTGGCCTTGCAGGCCCGGAAGCTGGGTCTTTATGCCCATGCCATGGCCGGATTTCATCTGGAAAAATCATACCAGGTACTCGGTGTCCCCAGGGAAGATTATGAGGTGATTGCTGCTGTCGCGGTCGGACGTCTGGGAGATTCATCCCGGCTGCCCGATGACCTGCGCGAGATGGAACTGCCCAAAGATCGTAAAGCGCCGGCCGAAGTCGCCTCTGATAAAATTCCTTTTGTGGAATGAAAACTAATTTCTTCAATCCGTTGGGAAGGAGGAAGGAAAATGGCACAAGACCCCAAAATCGGCTATGAAGTAAAAGCGACTATCTTAGGAGTAAAAGGCGAATGCAGTGCCGGGCATCAAGAGGGCGAAAGCATTGAGATCAGCTGCCATAACCCGGCAGGTTTATGCGGCTGGTTTTACCATGATATCTTCCCCAGCCTGCAAACATTTCAATTCGGCGGCAGCTTGCCGTGGTGGGAAGGAGATAAGATTCAATTGCAATGTCCGGATCCGGTTAATCTGGTTACGATCCAATTAGAGCGCTCAAAGCGTACTTAAAAGGAGGTTACAGATGGAGAGCAAAATTGCGAACGCCATTGCGCTTAGCTATCAACCGGTCGCTTTGATCTGGTCTGATGAAAAATCCGAAGAAGCCATGCAGTTTAAGGAAGGCAAATGGGGCTGCATCATGTGGCTGGCTGCTCATGCGGCTAGGGGCAAAGCGGCTGCCTGTGATCGCAAAACCTTCGGCTGCTTTGGCGGCGGCGTCGGTATGGGCTTCGGTGATCAGTATGTTAATTTCCCCGGCGGAAAAGATTGTTTTTGCCATTTTCTCTCATCCGGAAACGCACATTGGGAGCAGGGGCGGCAGGCGAGCGAAAAGGTCAAACCCTTTTTACGCAAAGAGGCCTATGACAATTTTGTTTCCGGTGAACGCTACATTAAAACGCCGGAGCGGGTGCATCAGTTTATTGAAAACTTGCCGATAACCGACATCCCGGCAGAATATGTCATTTTTAAGCCGCTCGCGGACGTTGATCCGCAACGGGAAACACCGCGGGTAATCATTTTCTTTGCAGATCCGGATCAACTATCGGCGCTGGTGGTATTGGCCAATTACGATCGGCCGGACAATCTAAATGTCATTATCCCTTATGCAGCCGGATGCCAGACCATCGGTATCTATCCATACCAGGAGGCCCAAGCTGAAAGGCAAAGGGCCGTCGTGGGTTTAACCGATCTTTCGGCCCGCGCGTCCATTCGCAAACTGCTTGAAGACCACCTGATGACCTTCACCGTACCGCTGGCAATGTTTGCAGAAATGGAAAATAATGTTGCCGACTCATTTCTGCAACGGCCGACATGGCAGGGTTTGCTCAAGACCAAAAGGGAATAGAACCTAACTCAAAATGCATAACAGTGAGTGAACTAAAGTTAAAAGTGATCTAAAATGACTAAAGTTGAGGCATTCTGTCTATTTTTTAAAGAGATGGAGCTCTGCGACTCCTTAACTTTAGTCACTTCACACTTTAGTTCACTTTAGTCACTACTTTTCTGCGTTTTCTGTTTACGCGTCTTTTTTTACCGGTCGTGGTTTGGCAGTGCCGGGATTGGTCTCAGCGAATTGACACAGGGTGGGAATAAATTTAAAATTAAGCCACATTCGTTCGCCTGTAACTTTCTAATTTTTCGAGCGACAGCAGACTTGAGTGGAAATTTACTGCAATATAAATTCTGAAAAACAATTCGGCGGAGCAGAAATTGGCAAAAATCGTTTACGGCGTAGCCGGTGAGGGTTCGGGCCACTCTTCCAGGTCCCGGGAAATGCTCACCCATCTCCAGGATTTGGGCCATGACGTAATTGCGGTCAGCTATGATCGCGGTTACGCCAATCTGAAAGACGATTTTGAGGTTTTTGAGACTGAAGGACTTCATATCGCCAGCCTCGATAACCGTGTCTCCCGGGTTAAAACGTTTACCGATAATTTGCAGCGCCTGCCCCAGGGCCATAAAAAACTTCAGATGCTGCGCAAAGATGTTTTTAAAAAGTTGCAGCCCGACTGCGTCATTACCGATTTTGAACCCATGACCGCTTACCTCGCCAATCACTACGACCTGCCGTTGATTACCATCGATAACCAGCACCGGCTTCGCTATATGTCCTATCCCTGTCCGGCTCATCTTCAAACCGACCGCCAGATGACGACCACGATCATCAGAGCCATGGTACCGCGACCCGATGTTTCGCTGGTAACGACTTTTTATTACGGCGAGCCCAAAAATGAACGCACATTTTTCTTTCCTCCGATTCTGCGCCGGGAAGTATTATCGCTGCAGCCATTTTTCGGAGAACATATCCTGGTTTATCTAACCAGCGGGTTTGAAACTTTTCTTAAAAGATTAAAGTCTTTTAAGCGTGAATCGTTTATTGTTTACGGGGCCGAAAAAGAAGGTCCTGATGGACATTTAACGTTCAAAGCGTTCAGCAAAGCGGGTTTTCTCAACGACCTGGCATCCTGCAAAGCCGTCATGGCGACAGCAGGCTTTACCCTGATGACCGAATCTTTTTACCTGGGCAAACCTTACCTGGCCCTGCCCATGCGCGGCCAGTTTGAACAGGAAATCAACGCCTTTCTGCTGGCACGCCTAAGGTACGGTATCAATTTAAGACGGCCAAACTCAGAGGCGATGGGTCATTTTCTGTACTGTTTACCCGATTTTGTCGAAAACCTGAAAACATATCAGGCTCGAGACAATAGCGCCATTAAAGCCCGGCTCGCTGAACTTTTGGATGATAAATGCGCACTTGCAAAGGAGTTTCACCGCAAACGGGCGCGATGATTCCCAATAATGACTGAGGTGTCAGGTCTCAGGTTTCAGGTGTCAGCAAACAGATCTCTGAGGGCAGATAACAGTCTGCCTTTTATCGGTCCTCACTTGTTATAGGCTCGGCTGAGCCGTTTGGTCCTGAGCACATGGCGACGGGCTCATTGCAGACTGACCTCTGTATCTTCCTGACACCTGACACCCGAAACCTGAAACCTATTACTTTAAATTACTTGCGAGACGCACACGATTGCACGATTGCGGAAAAAACGACAATAAAAGTACAAGGAGGCCGGCTGTGTTTAGGAGAACCCGATATTGGTTGGTGTCGGTTATCATTATTTTTTCAATGCTTTCGATTGCAGGCTGTGCCGCAACCATCGAGCGTAAAGCCGTGCAGACAATTGAGCCGCCGCCGGCAGAAATCGCTTCATCTGAAGGCTGGTGGTCTGCCCGTTTTCACATGCCATGGCCGCAGGAAGAGGAGCCATCCTGGCATACGGACTTGCTTATTGCCCATAAAATTGTGGAACCGGTTCTCTTACAATTCAAAGATCATATTCGCTTCTGGCGGTTCCACCGCCGGGCGGCCCGGGACGAAGCCGGCCATCGGTTCAGCTTTATTTTCTATGCTTCCGCAGAAACTGCCTTCCAGGTCTTTGAGGGGTTGCGCTCAAATACGGTCTTAACCGCACTGGCGTATAGCGGAAGGATTATTGAAGAAGGGTATGATAATCCGGACCGGATCGTCAAACCGCGAATCAAAGACACCAGCGATCCGAACTGGCCTTCCGCGGTCCAAAAGAGCTGGCCCTATTTTATTATGGGGGTCAGTCAGATGTGGCTGAATTTAATTTCCGAAACCGTTGCAGACATGCCGAATGCTGAAGTCCCCTCCGGACTTGACGAATATGAGGAATTTTACAAAGAAGTAAATGCCACCATTACAGCATTGTGGGAGGACAACGGCCGCCACGCATTTTTGCATCATTTAAACGCGTTATTCGGATACGCACCGGTCACCTTTTATGAAAAACGGATGCTGAAATTTTAGTTTCGTTGACGTAAACCCGATGAGGAGATGCTATGAACTGTACATTCGCCAAAACGATCTATACCGGAAAAAAGGTCGTCTCTAACGCCTACCTTTTATTTAACGGTACAAAAATCAACGCCATCTCAAAAACAAAAAAGGGCCGCCAAGTCGGAAAGTTTAACGTGCTGACACCGGCCTTTATCGACCCCCACAGCCATATCGGCATGGAACGCGCCGGTGAGCCCAGTACCGAAGGCGAGGCCAATGAGCATCAGGATTCTATTCTGGCCCTGACGGACGCATTGGATTCGATTCAAATGGATGACAAGGCCTTGCAGGATGCGGTGCAAATGGGAGTGCTGTATTCATGTGTCATGCCGGGCAGCGGTAATATTATCGGCGGCCTTTCAGCCGTGATCCGCAATTACGCCAAGTCCAGCACAGAGGCCTTGATTACCCGAGCCGGGTTAAAAGGGGCATTTGGATTTAATCCGATGAAAACAAAAGCCTGGAAGGGCAAGCGCCCGACCACTCGTATGGGAGCGATCGCCATGCTGCGCGGTCGCCTGGATGAGGTGCGGCAGAAAATACAAAAACACCGCCGCGCCCGGGGAAGCAAAAAGGAAGATATACAGTTTTCAGCTGAAGACAAGGTCCTGCGGGATTTACTGGGCCGCAAAATGCCCCTGCGCGCGCACGTCCATAAAATCGACGATATTGCAGCACTTTTGCGGCTGGTCGACGAATTTAAAATTAGGGTCAGCGTCGACCATGCCGGCGATGTTTACCGGCCGGAGATTTTCCGAGAATTAAAAAAACGTAAAATTCCAGTTGTTTACGGTCCGATCGATTCTTTTGCCTATAAGGTGGAACTCAAACACGAGGACTGGCGCAATGTGCGTTACCTGTTGGAATCCGGAGCGGAATTCGGCCTCATGACGGATCATCCGGTCACCCTTGCGCGTCAGCTATTGCTGCAAACGCGCTGGTTTTTACGGGCCGGCCTATCCAAACAACAGGCGATTGAATTGCTTTCGCGCCGGAACTCAAAAATCCTGGGGCTTGACGACCGACTCGGTACACTGGAAAAAGGCAAGTGGGCGTCTTTCATTGGCTGGAACGGAGATCCTTTTGATCTGGCCTGCTATCCGGTGGCGGTTTATGGCGAAGGAGAACTCCTTTATTCGGAATAATACTGTCGAGATTAATTCCGTTTAGCTTAAAAATCCGAAACACGAAATTCGAATTTCGAAACAATATCGAAATTATAAATTCGAATGCTCAAAACAGGTTTTGAATTTTGGTCATTTGGTATTCGGGTTTGTTTCGGATTTCGATATTCGGATTTCGAATTACCGTCTAATTTGTAAACTGAATCTGGCTACTAACCGTCTGTATTCCGAAAAAATATTTTCGAATTTATTAAGGGGATAATATGCCAAAAAATGACAAGCACGTGGCACTGGTGACAGGAGCCAATCGCGGCATCGGATATGCGATCAGCCGCCGGCTTGGCGGGAAAAACATTACGGTGATCCTGGGCGCCAGGGACCCTCAAAAAGGGAACGAAGCCTGTTCCCGCCTGCAGCGGGAAGGCCTGGATGTGCATTTTGAGCTGTTGGATGTCACTGATGAAAAAAGCATCAAAACGGCGATTGAAAGCATTCGGACCCATTTTGGCCGGCTGGACATTCTGGTCAATAATGCGGGTATCATGATTGACGGCGGGGAAGACGGCCTGAATGTCAATCAGGAGACCCTTCGAAAAACCCTGCAAACCAACGTCATGGGGCCTTTGATGCTATGCCAGTACTGCATTCCGCTGATGCAAGCGGGCGGCTACGGTCGCATCGTTAATATGGCCAGTGGGCTGGGATCGCTGACGGAAATGGCTGACCCTCAGTCGGCTTATGCCGGCATAGGTGCACCGGCATACCGACTCTCCAAAACAGGAATAAACTGCATTACCACCCTGTTGGCCAAGGAGGTTCGAAATGATAACATTTTGATAAATTCGGCCTGCCCGGGCTGGGTAAGGACCGAAATGGGCGGCGACCAGGCGCCTTTGACGCCGGAGCAGGGTGCGGACACACCAGTTTGGCTGGCCACTTTGCCGGATGGTGGACCAACAGGCGGGGTTTACCGGGAACGGACTTTGATTCCGTGGTAATATGAAAAATGCAGGATCGGATGTAATATAAGTGTCGGGTATAATGGGGTAAAATAAGGAATATAAAGCCCACCGGCAACCGGATGATATTCGGTGTTGCAAATGCGATATCGATGGATATAATATAAATAACAATAACCGTCGACTCCGGTTTTTAGAAAGGAGGATCGTATGCGAAAATATGTTCAACGTGTCACCGGACTGGTAATCCTTATCTTTGCGGCCGGCCTCATGCTGAGTACCGTATGTGCCGCCGAAGAAAAAAAAATGAAAGGTTGGGAGATCGGTAGCGCCTATAACGACCACTACGACGTCAAAGAATTCGAGAAATTCAGAGCCTGGGTAATCGGATTTAAAGAAGAACCGCCCATGAAGGGCATGTCACCGGCCACGATTATGATTGTGAAGGATGGCGAAGATCTCGTCGATGTGCATGTTTGTCCGACCTGGTTTGCCAAACCCGAGGATGTTGGCATTAAAAAAGGCGATCGGGTTAAAATTAAGGGGGCCTGGGCCGAGATTGAGGGTGAAGATGTATTTATGATGTCAAAGGTCAAAAAAGGCGATTTTTTTGAATTTAAGGTTCGTTTAACCTCAAACGGCAAACCGTTTTGGACCATGACCAAAGAGGAACTTGCCTGGGAGCGACTACCGGACGAAGAAAAAAAAGCACGAATCGCAAAAGGGGAAGGACCACCTGGAACAAAATCTCAGTAAAAAATAGCTACAATTCAATTAATAATGTTTCGACTTGACTAAAAACCTTCAGATTTAGTCGATGGCAGGGCGTGATCGGAGAAATAGCGGCGCTTACGGGTGTAAGTGAGCATATTTCGAGGATTCACACCACAGTCATTCGACCCGATCCGAAGGTTTTTTTATCCAATTCTTGACAATTAATCGGGTTAATGCTTTTTCCAAGTTTTGAAATTGAAGGGGCCCTCAGTGGGGGGCGGACGAATGAAAGGAGCTTAAACAGGCATGGCAGAAAAAGCTTTTGAGCCGACCGGTTTGATGGGGCCGCAAATTTTCGGGCTGCCGATTGACCGGGATACACTGTTTTCAAATCACAAAAGCATCTATAAAAAGCGCATTGAAAACCGACAGCGCAAATTAATTGTCAAATTGACCTTTCTCAAACCGTTTTTAAAAAGCGGCGAAAAAATTTTACAGGTTTCAACCGGATATTCACCGATAACTTCCCTGGCACAACTTGTGACCGGGTTTTTATTTGTTTATCTGAAACGATCCATGTTTGTATTTACCAATTACCGTATCTTTCATGTGCCCACAACCCCGGGCTATAAATTTAAAAACTCCATCGCTCAAATACAATATGAAGGTTGTCGTTCTATTACCCTGAAGGGCGGGACACTGGTTGTCGAGTATGCACAATTCGGTAAGGTGGAAAAATTTAAGGCCATCGGACTATCGGAAAGAAGAAAAATCAGGGGGTTAATGAAGAGCAAGCCGCTGTCGGGGACCAAAACAAAATTAGGCCGGCGGTTCCACCTTTGTCCACAATGTACTCATCCACTATTAACTGGAAAGTATGCCTGCGAATCCTGTGGACTCAAGTTTAAAAATAAGATCATTGCCTATATTATTGCCATTCTTTTTCCGGGAGGGGGTTATTTCTATACGCGCCATTATTTAATCGGGGTGCTGAATGCGATCGTAGAAATTTTTCTGGTGGCGTACATTGTGTTGATCCTGAAAGGTGTGCTGATCTGGGGAGAGGGACTTATAAGCTATCCGCCGTTGCTGGCCGCCATTTTCGTGGTTGTAAAAATTATTTCTGTTATCCATTCCACTCATTTTATCGAAGAATTTATTCCCAGAAAAAAAATAATCGAGGCCAATCCTGACGCTGCCAAACCGCGACCGGTAAACGAAGACGTGCAAACAGAAGACGCAGAAAAGAAGTGACTAAAGTGAACTAAAGTGTAAAGTGATCCCGCTACAGCGGGATTATGGTGTCGCTCCCGCAGCGCACGTGCTTGCGCGGCGTGTGCGCCGCGTGGCGCTCCATCTCTGTCATCTGCCCTTTGTTTTTTGACTTCTGATCCCTGAAGCTTCTACTTGTTCCACGAGAATAGGAAGGCCCCCAAAGTCAAAAAACCGATCGTCATCAGCGAAAGAACAATGATTTCCGGACCCACCTCGATCAATCCGGCCCCGTCATGCATCACCTTGCGGGCCGCGGTCAGCATGTGCGTCAACGGGAAAATTTTAGCCGAATTTATTACCCACTGAGGTGCGCCCTCCAGCGAAAACCAGACTTCGGATAAAAACATCATCGGCCAGGAGATAAAGTTAAGGATTCCCGTCGTAAATTCTTCACTGGTTCCCCTGGAAGCGAGCACCAATCCCAGAGCGGTCAGGCTCAGGCTGCCCAAAAAGAAAACCACAAACAAATCCAGATATGAGCCAATCACGCTGAATGAAAAAATAAGGTCGCAACCCGTCCAGACAATCACCAGGGTAAACATCAGCAGAAAGATGCGTGATATGGCCTGGGCGGTTAAATATTCAAACGCTGTTAAAGGCGTCGCTTTGAGGCGCTTTAAAACCCCGTTTTTTCGATAGCGCACGACAACGTAGCCCACCCCCCACAGGGCGCTGAACATCATGTTCATCGCCAGGATGCCCGGAAACAGCCAGTCGATATACCGGATCGCACTTCCCTGTACTTCTCTTTTTTCGGCTTTGAGTTTGCTTTCGGTCAGTCCCAGGCTGGCTTTAAACATTTGCTCGACAACATATCCCTTGGGCGAAGCGTCGCTGACCCAGTATTGAGGAGGCTCATTGCCGGTTTTTAATAAAAAATCAATTCGGTGATGCTTCAGCTTTTCCAATCCCTCATCGGCATTGCGAAACCCGATAAATTTGAGATATCGCATGTCTTTAAAGCGCTGCGGAATGCTGAGTTTTGCAACGGAAATTTCCCTTGTTGCCGATGGAAATATGCCGATTTTATATTCGGTATAGGTCTTGCCGCCAAAAATAATGCCGAACCCTGCGACCAGCAGGAATGGAAATAAAAAGTTCCAGCCGAATGCCGAACGGTCCCGGAAGAACTCATAATTTCTGGCCTTCAAAATAGCCCACAGTCGTTTAAAGCTCATGGTTATTCTCGCAGCTTGCGTCCGGTGAGGTTTAAAAACACGGATTCCAGATTGGGCGAGCGCACCGCGACGTCCGATAAATCGACATCATGGGCGATCAATTGCTCCAAACATTGATTGACATCATCGGTTTTAATTTCGATGGTGTCTTTTACTTCACGGATCGGCAGGGGGAAGCTGTTTGCCTTGTGCGCATAACGCTCCCGGGGAAGCACCACGGTAATCCCGCGACTGTGCTGCCGAATCAGCGCATCGGGTGATCCGTGAGCGATAATCTTGCCGTAATCCATAATGGCGACTTCATCACACAGATACTGCGCTTCTTCCATGTAGTGGGTGGTTAAAATAATGGTTTTACCTTCGGCTTTGATGCCCTGGATCAGGTCCCATAAATTCCGCCGGGCCTGGGGATCAAGCCCGGTGGAAGGCTCGTCTAGGAAGAGCAGTTCAGGCCGGTTTATCAGGGCCAGTGCCAGTAAAAATCGCTGCCGTTGTCCGCCGGATATTTTGTCGTTGTATTGATCGAGAAATTCAGTGAGCCGGCAAAGTTCGACGAGTTCTTCAATCGGGCTGGTCTTTGAGAAAAAACTTTGAAAAGTCTGTAAGGTTTCGCGAACGGTCAGCAGGTTTAACAGAGCCGTGCTCTGAAACTGAATGCCGACTTCTTCTCTAAATGAGGGCGAGCGCGGTTTCCCTTTGTAAAGGATCTCACCTGCTGTCGGCGGTATCACATCTTCAATGACTTCGATGGTTGTTGTCTTGCCGGCGCCGTTAGGACCCAGCAAACCAAAACAGACACCCTGTCGGATGGCAAAGTTGATCCCATCAACCGCAACCACCGGATCGTATTTTTTTACCAGATTTCTAACTTCGAGGATGGGTTCCATATTAAGGTTTCAGGTGTCAGTGTTCAGGTGTCAGCAATTATAAGGTTTCAGGTGTTCCCGCCGCGGCGGGATTCAGGTGTCAGCAAACAAATTTAGGAATTGCGGATTCAGGGATTCAGGAATTGAAGGTATGCTGCCCGTCGAGAGCCTCAGGGTCGAACGATCATTTTAATTCCTTAATTCCTGAATTCCTCAATCATTGAATCCTGACACCTGACACCCGAAACCTGAAACCACAAAGATTTATCTATGATAAATCTTCAGACTAAGATATCAATACTTTTTTGCATCTCATTTCCAGTTTGCCGTTGGAACGCGGGAAGGGTTGGGGCAAATGGCTTGACATTCTTTTTAGGGCAACTTAGTTTCTCTCTGCAACATGGACGCGAAAACGCCATGGGTTTAGCCCTTTGTCCGTTGTTCCGTTTTCCGGTCAAAGAAATAAAATCAGGCCTTTTTTCCTTTTTGAACGAGCATAACCGGCTCAATGGGCAAACGGACTCAACCCTTTTGAGACAACTTCTAATTGGGGTAGCGTAGATTTATATTTTCAATAAACGGACCAGATTATGGTTTAAGAGGCAAGACTTATGTTACCGGTTGTATCTATCGTCGGCCGTTCTCAATCCGGCAAAACCACACTTATCGAAAAGCTGATTCCAGAACTGAAAAAACGCGGATATACTGTCGGCACCATCAAACATTCACACCATAACCCGGATATGGACCGCTCGGGCAAAGACAGTTCCCGGCATAAGGCCGCCGGAGCCGATACCGTTATTTTTCATTCACCCGGAAAAATTGCCATGGTTCGAAATGATCACGGTGGAGACCTGAATGGCCTGCTGGGGTATTTTAATGATGTCGATCTGGTGATCACGGAAGGTTACAAAGCAGGCAACAAACCCAAGATCGAAATCGTGCGGTCCGCGCGTCATTCTGAGCCGATGTTAAAAGACGATACGCTTCTGATTGCGGTGGTGACCGATGTGGATCTTCAATTAAACGTGCCTAAATTCGGATTTGAAGACATTGTGCCCTTGGCTGATATGATCGAAGAAAAATTTCTATGAGCCCATCCTCATCTGCAAACGCCTCCAGGGGACTGACCTGGCCCGCACTCATACCCGGTACCCTGTTAAAACGTTATAAACGCTTTCTCGCCGATGTAAAGCTGGAAACCGGTGAAATTGTCACAGCGCATTGCCCCAATACCGGCAGCATGAAGGGGTGTTGTGAACCGGGCCGACAGGTTTATCTGTCGACCCATGACAATCCCAAGCGCAAGTACAAATACACCTGGGAATTGATCGCCATGCCCACGTCACTGGTGGGTGTCAACACCCTGGTCCCGAATCGGCTGGTCTACCAATCGATTGCTCAAAAACAGATTCCAGAATTGTCCGATTACGATCGTATCCAACGGGAAGTCAAAATCAGCGACCATTCCCGGATTGATCTGATGCTGACCGGCCGCAACGGGGAGCACTGTTATGTGGAAATCAAAAATTGCACCCTGGTCACCGAAGGCATTGCGCAATTTCCCGATGCAGTTACTTCAAGAGGCCTCAAACATATCGCCGATCTGGAAAAACTTGCAGGTGATGGCCATCGTTGTATGATGTTTTATTTTATTCAGAGAATGGATGCGCGTGCCTTTCAGCCGGCCGACCATATTGATCCCGAGTATGGCCGCGGTCTGCGGCGGGCGATCAAAAATGGAATCGAGGTTCTGGCCTACGATGTTCGGATAGATTTTCAAGGCATTGAATTAAATAAAAATATTCCCTATGCTTTGTAAAGCAGGCCGCCTCATGGGGTTTGACATCGGCATCGAAATAATATAGTTTCTATCTCTTTATTAAAATGTGGAATAGTCGAAAAATGTCGGATTTCTCCTTAGAAAATTTGATGTGCCACCGGGACAACCTGGAAAATGTCCTGGATAACCTTAAAGAAGGGATTATTGCCCATGACATGGACCGGCGCATCTTTTTTTTCAATACGGAAGCCGAACGCATCACCGGTTACAGCCGCGCGGATGTATTGGGCCGGGATTGCCATGAGGCTTTTGGCAGTCCCTTTTGCGGAGAACGCTGTGTTTTTTGTGAAGATCCGCCCAAACTGGCGGAGAAAGCCGAATACACCCTGAACATCAGCACCAAAAGCGGCGAGCAGCGACGGATCGAGATGACGGTTACCAGCATGCGGGATGGTGACGACGAGTTTACCGGCGTGCTGACCTCGTTTAAGGATGTGACCGATATTTTCAGTCTTAAAGAGCGGGCCGCCGAGCTGACCAGCTTTGGCAACATCATCGGCCAGGACAGCAAAATGATCAATATTTTTAAACAGATCAAAGATGTTGCCGATTATGATTACCCCGTGCAAATCTCCGGTGAAACCGGTACCGGCAAGGAACTGGTGGCTGCGGCCATCCACAGCGAAAGCCGCCGCGGCGGCGCACCCTTTGTTCCCATTAATTGCGGCGCCCTGCCGGAGGGCCTGATCGAAAGTGAGCTTTTCGGGCACGTAAAAGGCGCCTTTACCGGCGCCATCCGGGATAAAAAGGGCCGTTTTGAGCTGGCCGATGGCGGAAGCGCGTTTCTGGATGAGGTGACTGAGCTATCAAATAACATGCAGGCTAAGCTTTTACGTTTTTTGCAGGAAGGCAAATTTGAAAGAGTGGGTGGCGAACAAGCCGTAAGCGTCGACGTGCGGGTCATTAGTGCCACCAACAAAAATCTGAAAGAAGCGGTTAAACGCGGCAAGTTTCGGGAAGATTTATATTATCGGCTCAATGTGATACCGATCGAGCTGCCGCCGCTGCGCGATCGCAAAATCGATATTCCTTTGCTGAGCGAACACTTTTTGCAGGAAGCCCGGGAACGCTATGGCAAGAAACTGCTCAAGGTATCCAACAAGGCCATGTCGCTGATGCTGGATTACCGCTGGCCGGGAAATGTGCGTGAATTACAGAATGCCATTCAGTTTGCCATTGTTAAATCCAGCGGTCGGTCAATTTCTGAGGATGATCTGCCCCTGGAGCTTCGTGATCTTGAAAATATTTGCGCGCGGAGAGGCCCGTCGCGCAAGCTGGATGCAGATTCAGTTCGATCGGCGCTTGAACGGACCGGCGGCAACAAGGTAAAGGCCGCCAAGCTTCTCGGTGTGGGCCGCGCCACGCTATACCGTTTTTTGGGTGATCACCCGGATGTGCTCGCAACGGTTAAGCTACCGTTTTAGGTTACGCGGACTAATTGATTTTAATTTTTTATCTTACAATTTTATGTCTCTTATTCACCGCAGAGACGCAGAGGTCGCAGAGGTTTTTTTCTTATTTCTTTTCGGTGAGAGGCCCCGACCTCCAGTCGGGATGACCGATCAGATCTTAATAAAACTAAAGGCGGCCTCCGAAAAGAAATAAACCCAAGCCCTCCGGGCGGATTCAGTTTATTATTCGTCTACTAATAAAGGCATATTGCTTCAATTAATGGACTCTGTATATTTTAGAACATTAATCCTGTCGCCCAGCGGCTGAGGATTTTCATTTGTCGGAGGCCGACATTTAGTATATATGACCCGATCGGTCATCCCGCTTATAGCGGGGCCTCTCAGCGACAAATGAAAAAAACTTAATCTCTGCGCCCTCTGCGCCTCGAGCGAAGCGGGTGTGAGATATTAAAGAAAGGCAGAACAAATGCTTGGCCTGGAAGAATTAAAAAAGGATACCGATCTGATCAATGAGATCGAATGGGATATGACGCCCGAAGAAGCCGTTAAACAGTACCTGGAGTGGGGCAATACGGATTGGGGCAGCGGGAAGTTCGTCATCCGATCCAAAAGCGATTATACAACCTACTTTGTCGTGAATTGCTGGCGCAAGCCCTATTATATTTATCTGATTCGCCGCAATTCCGATGAGGCCCTCGAGCTGGCAAAGTTCGAGCTTCCGGTTGAGTTTGAAAAGGATGTTTGCGAACTTAAAGGGGTGTACGCACTGGAAGACGATGTCAAGGCCTGGCTGAAACAAGAACTGGGGGTTTAAGGAGATATTTATGGACAACGACAGGATCGAGGACAGGGAACAGCTGGATCGGCTGGCAAAAGAATTCCGTTATATTATTACGGATATTATGTGCCGGGCGGGTGGCGGACATATCGGCGGCTCCCTCAGTCTGGTGGAAATTATCATCACGCTTTATTTTAGAATCATGAATCTCAAACCGGACCAGCCGCGCTGGGAAGATCGGGACCGTTTTATATTATCCAAAGGACATGCCGGTCCGACCCTTTACACCGCGCTGGCCTACAAGGGCTATTTCGGAAAAGACATGCTGCTGACCCTGAATGCGAACGGCACTGAATTGCCGAGCCATGTGGACCAGGTCATCACACCCGGCATTGATCAGACCGCGGGTTCCCTCGGGCAGGGATTGTCCTGTGCGAATGGAATCGCCCTGGCCACCAAATTAAAGAACAGAACAAACAATGTCTTCTGTATTGTAGGTGACGGAGAATCCCAGGAGGGGCAGATATGGGAAGCGGCGATGTTTGCAGCCCAGCATAAACTGGACAACCTGGTGGTCATCACCGACTACAACAAGATGCAAATCGACGCCGAAGTAGAAAATATCGTTTCATTGGAGCCTCTGGTGGATAAATGGCGGGCCTTTGGCTGGGAAGTGTTTGAGATGAATGGTCATGATTGGGACGATATTTATGACACCCTCAACAAGGCCATCGCCGTCAAAGACAGGCCTTCCATGATCGTGGCCCATACGGTAAAGGCAAGGGGCAACGAATGTTACGAGAATCGGATTGAGTGCCATTTTATCAATATCCCGGATGAAGACGAGCGCAATCGGGTCATCGGAGGCGTTTGCACCGACGATGCTGGGGAGCCGTTCCATTTTAACTGGACTGAAGGAAAAGACGCATGAATCTGCACGATAAAGAATTAAGGGCCGTCTATACGGATACCATTATTGAGTTGATGACCGAAAACAGCAATGTCGTTTGCCTGGAAGCCGACCTGGGGAAGTCGTCCGGAACGGTTCCCAGAGTATGGGAAGCATTTCCGGATCGGTTTTTTGATGTCGGGGTTGCCGAAGCCAACATGATCAGCATTTCGGCCGGTCTGGCAAATGAGGGCATGGTGCCGTTTTGCGCTACGTTTACACCGTTTGCCACCCGCCGGGCCTATGACCAGATCACCATTTCAATTGCCTATGCCGAAAACCCGGTAAAAATCGTCGGCACTGCACCGGGTGTCACCACGGCTAAAAATGGCGCCACCCACATGTGCTTTCAGGACCTGGCCATTATGCGCGCCATGCCCAATATGCGCGTTTACTGTC
>JASFIU010000015.1:0-26214 GCA_050122495.1 Desulfobacterales bacterium
AAAATCGGACGTTTCCAGGAGGCAGACGGCGGTAGCATTTTTCTGGATGAGATTGGAGATCTCCCACTCGCCTTGCAAGCCAAGCTTCTTAGGGTCCTGGAAGATATGGAATTCTATCGTTTAGGCAGTCGACACACGATTAAAGTCAACGTACGCATTATCTCCGCAACAAATCGCAACTTAGAGAAGCTCGTCAAAAAGCGACTTTTCCGAGAAGATCTCTATTATCGGCTAAATGTTTTTCGAATTAATTTGCCTGCGCTCAAAGAGCGAAAAGTAGATATCCCTCTTCTGATCGGACATATATTAAGGCGCCTGTGTACTGCCCGAGGCGCCCGGCAGCCGGAAGTTTCTGAAAAAGTGATGGAGATTTTGCTCAACTATGCTTATCCCGGCAATGTCAGAGAGCTCGAAAATATCCTGGAGCACGCCCTTATCATTTGCCAGAAAGAATCCATCCAACCCAGACATCTGCCTGAATATTTGCAGACACGCCAGGTTAGGCCTAAACCCCCACTGCCGGAAAGACAAAAACATATCGAAATTTCGGATGAAGCGGAGCGGGATACCATCATAACCATGCTTGAGCAATACAACTGGCATCGTTCCAAGACGGCCAAGGCTCTGGGTATGGACCGCTCTACGCTCTGGCGTAAGATTAAAAAATATGGAATCGTGAATTAATTTGAGTGGTCGTCCAACTTGCTTTCGTGAAACCGCAATCGTAAAAAATAACTACAAATGGTGTTGCGATTGGCGACAGAGACATAAGCATTTGAATTTAATTGATTCACGCTCAACTTCTTCACTATTTTACTTCAATGTGTAGCTGATTTAATCAGTTTAGCATTTACCGCAATAACATCCTGCCAACCATCCGCCACTAAAAATAGAAAAATCCAAATAAATTCAGCTGATTACATTTGATCTAATTTAATCGCCCCAACTGGTATCGTCTTTGCACTTAAGGATGATCAAAAGGGTTGGTATGCAAAACAGGTCAGCATTACCTGCCTATATTCAAAAATTAAAAATAAGGGAGGACGGGAAAATGAAAACACGCAGGCAAAATCAACAGCATCAAAATGGATCCGCCTCACGACCATGCCAGCATGTTTTGTCGCAGCGGATTCATGGAACCAAGCGCTGCATCCTAAACTATGAATGTTATCATTGTGCCTATGATCAATGGTTGGATGAAATCGATTTCGAAGCGGCACCCCAAAAAATGGGTACCGAAACATGCCAGGTATCTCTATCCGTGGCGGCTTAGCAACCGGGGCCAACCACTTTAAAAACATTTCAACAATGGGAGCGTCTAAAATGAAAAAAGAAGCCACAAAAACAAAAACCAAAAAACGCATTATCGGATTCCAAGTCGTAGAGGATGAGTGTATCTGGATGAAGGCAGGCGTTGTTAACTTTAGGATTTGCGATAATGCCTATGATTGCAACAGTTGCCCTTTTGACAAGGGCATCAGACGTGCAATGGGTGTCGGTAAAGATTTCGAGACCCAAAGACATGCACCCGAATGGGTTGAATTTTTAAAAAAGCGGTATCGGGGCACGTCGCGACCCTGTCGACACGCGCTAACCGGTCGCATTGAGGCACCCAAGATTTGTACGCAGAATTATGAATGTTATCATTGTCCCTTTGATCAAATGCTCGATGAAGCCGATCTCGAACGGGATTCTGTGGCACCGCGTTATCAATTGGCGGCCGGTTATCAATTGGCAGACGGCTATTATTATCATTTGGGCCACAGCTGGGCGCGCTTCGAGCATGGGGGCCGGGTCAAGGTGGGATTTGACGATTTTGCAGTTAGACTTTTCGGTCCGATACAGACGCTGCTGCTTCCTCCGCTGGGTGAAACCTTGAAACAAAGCCAGGTGGGCTGGACATTTGAACGCGATCAAAACCGGGCAGGCGTCTTATCCCCGGTGACCGGTACGGTTCTATCTGTCAACCACAAGGCCCAGGAACATCCGGAAATTATGCATGAAGATCCATATCATCAGGGTTGGTTGTTTATTCTTGAGCCTGATATGCCCAAAAAAAACCTCAAGGGGCTTTATTTCGGTCAAGAAAGCGTTAAATGGATGGAGATGGAAGGGCAGAAGCTATTGAAACTCATCGGGCCGGAGTATGGACAGCTGGCCGCTACCGGTGGTGAGCCTATTCGCGATGTGTTCAGTAATTTCCCGGACATCGGATGGGACGTGTTGAGCAAAGAATTTCTCGGGACCGAGACCGTCTAGTTTCTTGAGGGGTCGGGGAGTTTTTCCGTCCTTGTTTCTTTGACAAGGCTGCCTGGGGTTCCGGCCCCTCAGTTACGCATGTCAACGTTGTCTGTAGGGCGGCCAACAGTTACGTGCGCAAATGCGCATCTTTGTAATAAGCAGAACAATACCTGCAAAAATAAAGTGGGGTGCGATCCAGGTCTTCAAGGTTTCCTGAAAAATGCATCAGACATTTATGATCTTCGCAATGGAACAGATTAAAGAGATGGCCCAATTCATGCAGCGCAACCTTGGCGGCTCTTTCCAAAAGGAGGGAAGAAGCTGATTGATCACTTTCTTTGTCCCCGGCTAGCCGGAATAATGAAACCAGGGCGTACTTCCCACTTTGTCTGGCCTCTCCAAAAACATGGGTAAAGATGGGAACAAATAGATCCACATTTAAGACACCAATAACTTTATCATATTCGTCGAAAGGAACGGATTCAAAGAAATTGATAATCGCGCCGGCGTTGTATTGGAGACGGTTCTCATCAAAGGCATAAGCCGGGTGCTCCAAAGGATTAAGAACCTCTGCGGAAAGTTCCAAGTAACCCGTAATGTGGGCCGCGATAATTTTGGGCGCGAGTTCAGGAACCTCTCCCACAGGTACAACGCCGATGATCCTTTTTATAGAATTCATGGGTTGAGCATTCCCGCACAAATATTAAACGTTCCTTTGTATATCGAAGCGCTTAATCTTTTTATGGAGGGTGACCCGGTTGATATCCAATAGCTTAGAGGCCCTGGTAATATTCCAGCCGCATTCCTCTAAAACGCGCTGAATATGTTGCTTTTCCATCTCGCGCAGCGACATGGGATGGAAAAGCGCCGGAGAGGGCTCTCTAAGAAAGGAGAAGTCCTCCATTTCGAGGGTTCGCGATTTGGAAAGCACCACCGCTCTTTCAATGGCATTTTCCAACTCCCTGACATTTCCCGGCCAGTTGTAGCGCATCAAATGGTCCATGGTGCCACGGTTGATATGATCGACCCGCTTGGTGGTTTCCTCGCTGTATTTTTCGAGGAAGTGCTGCGTCAGTAAAGGAATGTCTTCTTTTCGTTCCCTGAGAGGTGGGATTTGAATCGAAATAACATTGATGCGATAGAAAAAATCTTCCCGGAAATTGCCAGCAACAATCTCTTTTTCAATGTCCCTGCTTGTAGCCGAAATCAGCCTGAAGTCCACGTCAATCGGATTGCTGTTTCCGATCCGGGTAATTTTCTTTTCTTCCAAAACCCGTAAAAGATCTATTTGCATTTTTGTGCTAATTTCGCCAACTTCATCAAGAAACAGAGTTCCCCCGGAAACAACCTCCAAAAAGCCTTTTCGGGAATAGGTCGCACCGGTAAAAGCGCCTTTTTGATGTCCAAAAAGTTCACTTTCCAGGAGGGAATCGGGAACGGCCCCACAATTGATGGCAATAAAGGGCAAATAGTTTTGTTTGCTCTTTGCGTGGATGGCTTTGGCAACCAGTTCCTTACCTGTGCCGGTTTCACCGATCAAAAGAATTGACGCATCGCTTTGAGCCACTTCAGGGATGAGGTCGAATATTTTTCCCATTGCCGGGCTTTGTCCGATGATGTTGTCAAAGCGGGCGATTTTCTCCATACGCCCTTTTAGATAATGATATTCTGATTCAAGTTTAATCTGCCGCGTGATTTTTTCCATCACCAGGGAGAGATAATCTGGTTTGAACGGCTTAAGCAGGTAATCGCTGGCACCTAGCTTCATGGCGTTCACGGCGGTTTCAATGGATCCATAAGCGGTGATAATGATGACGATGGTTTCCGGATACTCTGTCTTTACTTTTTCCAGCAACTCAATGCCATTCATTTCGGGCATTTTGATGTCAACAAATAAAAGGTCAAAAGAATTTTTTTCTAATTTTTCTAAAGCCTCAAAACCTGAAGATGCCTTTTCAACCGTATGGCCGGCTTTCGTAAACCAATGGAAAAGGGATTCCCGAACGATCTTTTCATCATCGACAATCATGATATTCATTTTATCGTCCATGGCTGTCCTCCATACCATTGCTTGGGGGAGAAAGGTGTGGGAATTTTAGCAAAAATGAACTCCCCTTGCCCACTTCACTGGTGACCCTGGTATGTCCACCATGATTTTTTACAATGCCATAAACAATGGATAATCCAAGGCCCGTCCCTTCTCCTGTTTTTCTGGTTGTAAAAAAAGGGTCAAAAATGTGGTTCAGGTTCTCCTCATGAATCCCGGATCCGGTATCCCGGATTTCCACCAGCACCTGTTTTTGGGCGGCGTCCAGATTAGACAACACCTTCAGTTCTCCGCCCTCGGGCATCGCATCCATGGCATTGAAAACCAGGTTAAGCAGACATTGCTCCAACTGATTTGAGTTTCCGCGGACCCACAAAAACCCGGGGTAGAGATGCGTTGCTAATTTGATACCCTGGAGTTCCAGCTTGTGGTGGGTCAAGGCGATAACGGCTTCCAGAACTTCATTGAGGTTGATACGCTTGTATTCCAGAGATGTTTCGCGGGAGAATGAAAGCAGCCCGGAAACGATGTTTCCGCAACGTTCCAATTCAGGGGTCATCAGTGATAAAAATTCCTTAAATTCTTCCAGGTCTCCGGATGTGGGTTGACCCTTTGCCAGCATGCCCTCCATCAATCGGGCAAAAGTCAGTAATCCCTGGAGGGGATTATTGATTTCATGAACACAGCTGGCAACGAGTTTTCCCAGTGAAATCATGCGATCTTCCTGGATCAAATAGTTAAAATCCTGCTTTAGCTTCTGCTCCTTCTCTTCCCAGCGGGAAGCCAATTCCTCGGTAATATCGCGACATATCTCTATGATCTTTATGATCTCGCCGCTGGCGTTTTTGACCGGATAAGTCACCATGTCGCAATAGCTTTTGACATCTGTTGAACCGGGATTCTCTACGATAATATGCGCGGATTCACCGGTTCGCGTCGTCTCTACCATGGGGCAGTCGAACCCAAATCTTGAACTAGAACACGGTGCGTCGATACCGTAGAAAATTTCGTAACAGTGTGCCCCAACCACCTCATCTTTGGATTTCTTGACAAACTTCAAATAAGGTTCATTGGCCTCCGAGATGGTGAAATCCTGGTTCAAAACCACGACGCGTTCGTTGGTTTGCTGGATGAGAAATTCAGAAATCATTTTTTCGGCGTCTATCTGCTGCTCGGCTGATTTGAGCTGCTCATCGATCAAGAAAAGAGATCTTAATAATCTACCGATATTGTGTTCGACGATGCCGACGGTCTCGGGCCGGAGTTTTATGAGCTCCAGAAGGACTTCTTTACTATTGGTCAGTTCGATAATGCCATCCAGGTTTTTGATTCTAAAAAAATCATTAAAGTTATCCGTAGTATAAATGCCCATTTGCTTGGCCATCAGAAGACCTTCGGCCTCGGGATTGATGTCGCACACCCCAACGAGGTTAATATTTAAATAAGAAAAGGATTCATCTTGAAGCAGTTTCAGGAAGAACTTACAGGCACGGCCGCCGCCGACGATCGCTATATTTAATGGCAATTTTTTAAGGGAATTCGTGTTTGATTCAACCGGCATGATGCCACCCGCTCAATATGTTTAATATAATTGAGGGCTTTAAATCAGAACCCCAGTTTTTATTTATCAATAAATAATTAATAAAAAAAGAATTAATTAGAATTTTGTACGGATATTTTAGCTGGATGAATCGGTGTATTGTGTAGCTGGTGCTTCGTGCGCAGGGTTTGAGTGGAGGTTAAATCATGGCGTTGAGATGTCGCAAAAACTGTTGCATTTATTGTTGTGCAACAAATAAACTTTTTATATTTTCAATATTTTTAAATGGTTTATTGGATATCTCGCAGATCAATATGTTGCATGTGTTGCAAATTTTGGATTGAGAGATTCCGTGATGTGGGGGCGGTTTTATAAATATTTGTAGTAATTTAAAATAGATATCAAAAAATACGGGTGAATGGCACAGTCTATGCTACTTATTTTTGACCTAAAAGTCTTGAAAAATCCCTGTGCGTTTCGAATTAAAGTCAACCCTCCATCTCGGAGGTACCCAGTGGACCCGGGAGTTGAAAGAAAAAAAATACTCATCGTCGAAGATGAATTGGATCTGCGAATTTTCCTCTGCAATCTGTTGGGAAACTGCGGCTACGAAACGGTCGATGCAGCCAACAGAGCAGAGGGCTTGCACAAAGCAAAAAGGGAAAAGCCTGCGCTGATTATCCTCGACGTGATGATCCCCAGAGAAGACGGAATTCAGATGTATCGCGAGATCAAAGAGGATCAAGATCTAAAAAATATTCCCGTTATCATGGTGTCAACCATCGACAAGAAAACTTTTTCATTTTACCAAAAATTCCAGCAATCTCCCAAAGGTAAGGGTGTTCCGGAACCCGGCGCTTATTTGGAGAAACCGCTGGAAGCAGAAGAACTTATCGATCTCGTGCACCGATTGACGACAACCACAGAATGCCCGCTGGATGATGATAAAGAAAAATAATTTTGTGCGTCAGGGGAAGGCGTTATGAACGTTCGAATCGGAATTAAAACCAAAGAAATGGATCTAGATTGATGAATAACGGTGTGGATTGTGAACTGTATCAAGAGGTGGCAAAATTCGGTGCCCGGGACATGGAAATCTGCATGCAGTGCGGCATCTGCAGTGCCTCATGTCCCCTGTCCAGTGGAATAAATGCGTTTCCACGTAAGATATATCGTTATATTCAGCTGGGGTTGAAGGACAAACTGCTCGGGTCGCCCGTGCCCTGGCTGTGCTATTACTGCGGTGATTGCAATACGGACTGTCCCCGGGGGGCCGAGCCGGCTGAGACGATGATGGCAACCCGCCGCTGGCTGACCGCTCAGTACGACTGGACCGGGCTGGCCAGGCGGTTCTATCTCTCTGAGGCCTGGGAAATCGGTGCGCTCATCGTCGTTGCCCTGGCGGTTGTTGTGCTCTTCTGTATCGGCCACGGGCCGGTGGTCACCGATCGGGTTTCGGTCAATTCATTCGCGCCGGTCTTGTGGATCGAGCTCGGCGATTTGATAATGGCCGCAATCCTGTCAGCTTTCCTGCTATCAAACGCATTCAGAATGTATCGCTTCATCATGAGCGATACAAAAGTGCCGTTTTGGCTCTACATTACCGAAGCAAAAGCCTTTGTGCTGCACTTTATGACCCAGAAGCGCTGGCGGCAATGCGGGGAGGACCGCAGTCGCTGGCTGAAGCATTTTCTCCTGGTCAGCGGCTATATGACCATGATGACGCTGGTCATTGTTTTCATCCGCTGGTTCCAGGTCGACGACAGCAGCTGGCATTTCACGAGCATCTTCGGTTATTACGCCACCGGCGTCTTGCTCGTAATTACGGTGGAGATGTTCCGCAGCCGACTTAAAAAAGAGGAAACCATTCATCGCTTCTCCGAGTTTTCCGACTGGCTCTTTTTGATCCTGCTTTTTTTTACGACCCTCACCGGTATTCTGATGCACGCCATTCGCCTGGCCGGTTGGCCGATGGGAACCTATGTCATGTATGTCATCCACCTGGCAGTCGCCGTGCCGATGTTGATCATCGAGGTTCCGTTCGGGAAGTGGTCGCATCTCTTTTACAGGCCGCTGGCGATTTTCTTAGCTACCGTCAAAGAAAAGGCCTCAAAAGACTCCAAGATCGATGTTGAAGATGTAATCGCTGAAGTCGGTGAAACCTTTATGAGCTGCCTGCAATGCGGCACCTGCACGAGCATTTGCCCGCAGAACCTGGTTTCGTCCTACAGTCCCCGCCGGATGTTGCGCCAGCTCGCCGTGGATGCCGGCACCGAACAGTCCATCGATCAAGCGGTCTGGGACTGTGTAACCTGTAACGCCTGTGGGGTGAATTGCCCGCGCGGTATAGAGATCATCGACGTCGTCAAGGCGGTGCGTGAGCTCAACGTCACCAGCGGAAAAATCTTCGGGCCTTTCGAGGCGCCGCTGGCCAGCCTCGAAAGCGAAGGTAATCCCTGGGGGGCAGCACGTGAGAAACGTATGGAATGGTCCCGGAATCTGAATATGCCGAACTTCAAACCGGACCATGATTACTGCCTGTTCGCCTGTTGTACAACGGCCTACGATCCCAGCAACACAGAGGCCGGCCGGGCGCTGCCCCTGCTGCTGGACAGAGCGGGCGTCTCTTTTGGCACACTCGGTACCGCGGAGAGCTGCTGCGGTGACCCGGCTCACAAAATAGGGGCGAGTGACCTATTCTCGCAGCTGGCACTTAAAAACAGCGATCTTTTTTTGCGGTCCGGCGTGCAGAAGATACTGACCACCTCGCCCCATTGCCTCAATGCCTTCAAGCATAACTATGTTGAACTGAAAGGCTCTGTTGAAAGCGAGCATTACACTGAACTTCTGGATCGCCTCGTTGCGGAGGGCCGCTTAAAGCCCACCCGGGAAGTGGCATGCACGGCCACTTATCACGATCCCTGCTACCTGGGACGTCACAACGGCATCTACGAAGCACCGCGCCGGCTGCTGCAGCGCATTCCAGGACTTACGCTGATCGACATGGCGAGCAATCGAGAAAATAGCTTGTGCTGTGGGGGCGGCGGCGGCGGTGCCTGGAGCGAAGTCCCCCCCCAAAAACGGTTGGGTGTAATGCGCGTAGAAGAGGCGCTTCGCACCGGTGCAGAGGTGATTGCGACAGCGTGTCCCTTTTGCATCCGTATGCTGAGTGAAGCCGTCAGGGAACTCGGCGTCGAGGATCAAATTGCCGTCCGGGACCTGGCTGAATTGCTATGGCAGTCGGTGATGACAACGGATGAAGTGAAAATGACTGAGCGCGTTGATTTGAGTGTTGATCAGGAGGTCTACCATGTCTGAACGAATCGGGTTTTATATCTGCCACTGCGGCATCAATATCGCTTACCGAGTTCGGGTGAAGGACGTCGCCGAGTACGTCGCGACCTTACCGAATGTGGCGATTGCACGTGATTACCTGTTCATGTGTTCCGACCCCGGCCAGGAACTTATCGAAAATGATATTCGGGCGCATCACCTCACCCGCGTGGTTGTGGCCTCATGTTCCCCGCGAATGCACGAAAAAACCTTTCGGGCTGCCTGCCAGAGGGCCGGTCTCAATCCATATCGCGCCTTCCACATGGTCAGCGTGCGTGAGCAAGTTTCGTGGGTCACCGAAGATGAAGATCAGGCCACCCAAAAGGCCAAGACGCTGGCCGCCGCCGGTATTTTGCGGGTCACCCACCAATCTGACTTAATGCCGGCCACGTTCCCCGTATGCACGAACACCCTGGTGGTGGGCGGAGGCATCGCCGGTATGCAGGCATCCCTCGATATTGCCAAGGCCGGATTCAAAGCTTACCTGGTAGAGCGACAGCCTACGGTCGGCGGGCACATGCTCCAGTACGACAAGACCTTCCCCACGCTTGACTGTGCGGCTTGCATCGGCACGCCCAAGATGGTCTCCGTAGGCCAGGAACCCAACATCGAGTTGCTCTCATACAGCGAGGTGGAGGATGTCAGCGGCTTTATCGGCAACTTCAAAGTAAAGGTGCGCCGAACGTCTCGCTTTGTAAAAGATAATTGTACCGGGTGCGGCGAGTGTGAAAAGGTCTGCCCGGTTGAATTCCCCAATAAATGGGATGTGGGTACCAAGACCCGTAAGGCTATTTACCGGCCCTTTCCCCAGGCCGTACCGATCACTTACTGCATCGATCCCAAGTACGACCGCGCCCCCTGCGTTCAGACATGCCCGGCCGGGACCAACGTGCAGGGCTACGTCGCGCTTATCAAATCCGGCAGGTACCAGGAAGCTGTGAAGCTCATCATGGAGAAATTGCCCCTGCCGGGAACCATAGGGCGTATTTGTCCGGCCCCGTGTGAAAAAGAATGTCGCCGCGCCGATGTGGACGCCGCTCTTGCCATCCGTGATCTGAAGCGGTTTGCCGCAGACCAGGTGGACTTTTCCGAGTTACCCCTGCCGGAGATCCAAGACCGGCCGGAAAAAGTGGCGGTCATCGGTTCAGGGCCTGCCGGTATTACGGTGGCGTATGATTTGCGGTTGAAAGGCTTTCAGGTCACCATTTTCGAGGCGCTTGATCAACTGGGCGGCATGCTCCGAGTCGGGATTCCAGACTACCGTCTGCCGCCCGAGGTACTGGACAACGAAATCAATCATATTCTCAAACACGGGATTCACGTCAGAACCGGAATTCGATTCGGATCGGACCTGTCCCTGGAAGATCTCAGGGAAGATGGTTTTGCCGCCGTGTTCTTGGGAATCGGCGCCCATGATTCCATCCACATGCGCATCCCGGGAGAAGAACAGGCCGAAAGGGTCATCGATGCCGTCGGTTTCTTGAAAGATGTAAACCTGGGAAAGGCTGAGGTCCCCGGCAACCAGGTCATTGTCATCGGCGGTGGCAATGTGGCCATCGACGCCGCCCGTGTAGCGAAACGTCTCGGGGCGGATCATGTGACGGTAGTTTACCGGCGTTCCGAGCGGGAAATGCCGGCCTATCCCGAAGAAATACAGGGTGCTAAGGAGGAAGGTATCGAATTCACCTACCTTACGGCTCCCGTAAGTATCCATAGCGAGAACGGAAAGGTGACCGGTTTTGAATGTATTCGGACAGAACTCGGCCCAGCGGACGCCAGCGGGCGAAGGCGGCCGGTGCCGGTTGAGGGATCTGAATTCGTCATTCCGTGCGATGCGGTGATACCGGGCATCGGCCAACAAATCGATATGTCCTGGACCGCAGCAGCACCCGATATAGAACTGACCTCCAGAAACACCTTCAGGGTGAACCCGCATACATTTCAAACCAGCGTGCCCGACGTATTTGCCGCTGGTGATGCCGTGACCGGACCGGCAACGGTAATCGAAGCCGTGGCGGCCGGTCACAAGGTAGCGGCGGCCATGCGCCGTTTTATCAGCAAGGAAGATTTAGATCAGTATGCCCAAGAATTGGCTGACGAGGAACCCCCGGGATCGGACTGGCAGGAAATTTCGCCAGAGATCGAAACGGCCCCCCGGGTGGTGTCTGCCCATCTGGATTCCGCTCAACGCTCGGAAAATTTTGATGAGGTCGTCAGGAATTTTTCCGAGGAAGAGGCCCAAAAAGAGGCGGCCCGTTGTGTGGATTGCGGTGGATGCTGTGAATGCAAGCTCTGCGTGAGCGCCTGTGAAGCCGAAGCAATCGACCACTCCATGACGGATAAAGTCGAAGAAATCGAGGTAGGTTCGATCATCGTGGCCACCGGCTTCGATCCGCTCGATCCGACGCCAATGCAGCAATACGGCTACGGAAAGTACGCCAATGTCTTCACCAATCTGGAGTTCGAGCGGCTTTCGAATGCAACCGGACCAACGGCCGGCAAGCTCCTTAAACGCGATCCCAACGACCGCTTCAAGTTCACCGAGCCTCCCAAAAGCGTGGCCATCCTCCATTGTATCGGCAGCCGCGACATAAACTTCCACGAGTACTGCTCGCGCACCTGCTGCATGTATGCCCTTAAATATGCGCATCTTCTCAAGGACAAGTGCGGACACGATACCGAAGTCTACAATTTCTATATCGACATGCGATGCTTTGGCAAAGGGTATGAGGAGTTTTACAAGCGCGTACAGACTGAGGGCGTGCGCATGGTTCGCGGCAAAGTTTCCCGGGTGGAAGAAAATAACGGCATCCTGAAGGTAACGGCTGAAGATACGCTTTCGGACAGAATGATAGAAGTTCCCGTTGAGATGGTGATCCTGTGTACCGCCATGGAAGCGCGTTCAGACGCGAATTTGGTGTCGCGCACCTTCGGGATTAGCATCGGCAGTGACGGTTTCTTTCAAGAGGAACACCCCAAGCTCGAACCGGTTTCGACACCTTCAAGCGGTGTTTTTCTGGCCGGAGCCTGCCAGGGTCCCAAGGATATTCCCGATACGGTTGCGCAGGCGAAGGGAGCCGCTGCCGAGGCGCTGGCCCTCAGTGCCTCCGGGCAGGTGGCGGTGGCCCCTATGATTTCAGCGATCGACCCGGACATATGTGTTGGCTGTCAGGCATGTATCGGGCTGTGTGCATACTCGGCAATTGAATTCAATGAGTTAAAAGGTGTTAGCGAGGTAAATGAAGCCGTGTGCAAAGGCTGCGGGAGTTGCTCCGCCCACTGCCCCAGCGGGGCTGCCCAAGTTCGGCACTTTACAGAAACGCAGATTTTTGCGGAAATCGATGGTTTATTAGCCGGTTAGCTAGTGACCATCCGGTCCCGCTATGGCGAGGCTCTTGATGCACACATTAATTTGTTAAAATCAAGACGTGTAATCCCGCGTTCAAGCGGGAAACCTGATCTGAGGTTTTGAAAATACTTCTAGTGAAAAATTGACCGGTTTTCGAATTCAAAATCCAATCGGTGCCCATTGTTTACCAAATTTTTTCAGATGGGCCGGCGTAAGAAAGGAGTTATCAGATGAGCGAGTTTGAACCGACCATCATCGCGTTTGTTTGTAACTGGTGCACTTATACCGCAGCTGATTTGGCAGGAACTTCCAGATTGAGTTACCCGCAGAATATACGCATGATTCGCGTGATGTGCACCGGCATGGTGGATCCTCAATATGTGATCAAGGCCTTTTTGGAAGGAGCTGATGGCGTACTGGTCAGTGGTTGCCATCCCGGTGATTGTCATTATATCAACGGCAATTATAAGGCTCGCCGGCGAATTAAATTGCTCAAAGAAATTCTGCCTCAGTTCGGTTTCGATCCGCAACGGTTGCGATTAACCTGGATTGGTGCCAGTGATGGCGTCCGCTTCGCTGAAATTATGCGCGAATTGGTAACCCAGGTCAAGGAGCTGGGACCCAGTCAGGCGAAACTCAAAATGGTAATTTAACTGGAGGTACTCATGGCGATTACGGCAAAAATTGATGTAAAAGAACAAGACGCCCTAGGGGCGTTGCAGGAATTTTTTAAGGATATCCTTAATACAGAAGAAATCGAAGCGATTCTGGTGCCGCAACACCTGCCGATGAAGAATATGGTCATGCCTGCGCTGGTGACTGACCCTGAACACCTGAACGGTGTAGACCCTTTGGCTCCGGCCTTTCCCATGAATGCCGCCAAGATTGCTTCCCGCCTGACACGCAAGCCAGTAGGCACCAAGGTCGCGGCGGTATTGCGCCCGTGCGAAATACGCGCCTTTGTCGAATTGGTGAAACTCAAGCAGGCACGTCCGGATGAGATTGTATTACTTTGTATCGACTGCCTCGGTGCGTACCCGAACAAAGACTACGCCCGGTTTGTCGAACAGAACGGGGACGATTCAACTGTAAAATTCTACCAAAATATTTTGAGCGGAAAGGATGGAGAAATTGACGGCGTCAGTTTGGCCGCTGCATGCAAAGCCTGCGAATATCCGGAGGCGGCAAATGCCGATATTTCTATCGGGCTTTATGGGATTGATATTAACGATCAATTATTGATTCAATCTCAAACCGAGTCGGGGATGAATCTTTTAAATCAGCTCAAACTCTCTAAAATTAGCGAACCGGCTTCGCGCCAGAATGCGGTAGCGGATGTGATTAAAACGCGCAGCGCTTACCGCGATGAAATGTTTGCCAAAACCCATGAGGCCACCGACAGCCTGGAAAAAATGGCGACTTACTTTGCCAGTTGCGTCAATTGTTACAATTGCCGGGTCGCCTGTCCGGTGTGCTATTGCAAGGAATGTGTTTTTGTCACCGATGTATTCAACCATGACCCTGAGCAATATCTGAGATGGGCCAACCGTAAAGGTGTCATCAAAATGCCCACGGATACGCTCTTTTTCCACATTACCCGTCTTGCGCACATGAGCACCGCCTGTGTGGGTTGTGGCCAATGCTCGAATGCCTGTCCCAATGATATTCCGGTCATGTAGCTGTTCCGCACCATCGCACTGGACACTCAGAAGGCATTTGACTATGAGGCCGGAAAAAGTATCGATGAAGATCCCCCGCTGTCGGTTTTCCGAGAGGAAGAGTTTGCCGAGGTGGTGGGTATAAATTAACCCGAACAAACCGGTTGGAGCGAAGCGGAAATGCCGGTTTATCGTGGAATTGACTATTGAATAAGGAGGAATCCATGTCAGAGGCGGTTATCAAATTGGGTCAGAAAATGAAAAGCTCGTTTATGGATAAGGTCATGGAGCTTCTACCTGAAGGCGGCAATCTGAATCTATGTTTAACCTGTGGGGCGTGCGCTTCAGGGTGTCCGGCCACCGGTTTGGCTGGAATGGATCCCAGAAAATTTCTGCGCATGGCGGCCCTCGGACTGGATGATGAAATTATTAAATCCGATTGGGCCTGGATGTGTACCATGTGCCAGCGCTGCATTTATGTGTGCCCGATGAAAATCGATATTCCCCAGTTGATTTACCATGCGCGCGGCAGCTGGCCACGCGAAGAGCGGCCAAAGGGCATCCTGGGGTCATGCGACATGGCCTTAAGAAATGACAGCTGCAGCGCCATGGGGGCATCTCCGGAAGATTTTACTTTTGTCGTGGAGGATGTGCTCGAGGAATATCGCGAGGCCCAGCCCGAATTTAAAGACATGCAGGCACCGATTGACAAAAAAGGCGCCTATTTCTTTCTAAACCAGAATTCACGGGAACCGGTCACCGAACCGGATGAACTGGTGCCTTTATGGAAGATTCTCCACCTTGTGGGGGCCGACTGGACATATGGCAGCAAAGGCTGGGGAGGAGAAAACTACTGTATGTTTTTAGCCGACGATGAGTCCTGGGAACACGTCACCCGCACGAGTGCCAAACAGGCCGATGACCTGGGCTGTAAAATATTTCTCAATACCGAATGAGGGCACGTGACCTTCTCAGTCCTGGCAGGACTGAAAAAGTTCGATATTGCACATAAATTTGAGGTCAAAAACATCTATGAATATTACGCCCGGTGGATCCGCGAAGGCAAACTGAAGGTGAATTCGGACTGGAACAAGGACTTAAAGATCAAGTTTACGGTTCAAGATCCGTGTCAGATTGTACGCAAAAGCTATGGAGATCCCATTGCCGAAGATCTGCGCTTTGTCGTCAAAACAGTAGTCGGTGAGGAAAACTTTATCGATATGACACCCAACCGCTCCAACAATTACTGCTGTGGCGGCGGGGGTGGTTTTCTGCAATCCGGGTATAAGGAGGCACGTCTGGAATATGGGCACCTGAAAGACAATCAAATTATGGCAACCGGCGCAGACTACTGCATTGCCGGCTGCCACAATTGTCATGCCCAAATTCATGAGCTCAGTGAGCACTACGGTGGTGGTTACGGTGTGGTTCATCTGTGGACCCTGATTTGCCTGGCGCTGGGAATACTGGGTGAAAACGAACGCGAATATCTAAGATCAGACTTAAAGGATCTGAACGTATACGCAGCAGAATAAGCGGAGGTATATATGGCTAGAAAAATCGGCAAGGCCCTAGTGATGGGAGCTGGGATCAGCGGCATCCGTGCTGCGCTTGATCTAGCGGAGTACGGCTATGGTGTGACGCTCATCGATCGGTCAGCGCATATCGGTGGCATCCTCAGCCAACTCGACTACCAGTTTCCCACCGATCGCTGCGGCATGTGTAAAATGCTTCCTTTGGTCAATCGGGACGCAAGCTCTCAATATTGTCTGCGCAAAGGTTTGTTTCACGAAAACATCGATATCCTTCTATCGACGGATCTTGCCGCCATTGAAGGCGAGGCCGGCCAATTTCAGGTAACGCTCAAGCAACATCCGAGCTGGGTCGATTCGGAGCGATGTACGGGATGCGGTGATTGCGTGGACGTCTGTCCGGTAGAAGTCCCGGATGATTTTAATGCCGGCCTCAGCACGCACAAGGCCATCTATCTGCCGGTTCCACATGCCATACCCAATCCATATGTTATTGATTTTGCAGCCTGTACTCGCTGTGGCGCCTGTGTGGAGGCCTGTCCAACCGGGGCGATTCAATTGCCTGAAGAGGAGCGCCGAAAATTTCATATTCTGGTGGTCGATGACGAACTCGTCGTACGCGACTCTCTCAAGGAATGGCTTGAAGAAGAGGGCTTTTCAGTGGACATGGCCGCATCCGGTCCGGAAGCACTCGATCAACTCACAAAGCAAACCTATCAATTGATGCTGCTGGATATAAAGATGCCGGAAATGGATGGCGTTGAGGTCCTTCAAAATGCCAAGGAGAGCTTTCCAGATTTAAATGTCATTATGATGACCGCTTATGCGACGGTGGAGACTGCCGTTGAAGCCATGAAAATCGGTGCGTTAGACTATCTGATAAAGCCTTTTGATCCCGAAACATTAGTCCCTATGGTTTTGCGAATATATCACGATTTTGCTGAGGTCGAAGGACGACAGCTCGAAGTTGGAGCGCTGGTGCTTTGCGGTGGTACAAGCTTTTTTGACCCGGCCAGTGGAAAAAACACCTTCGGCTACAAAATTTATCCAAACGTGGTCACCAGCCTGGAGTTTGAGCGCATGTTAAGCGGCACCGGGCCCCAGGCGGGGCGATTGGTGCGCCCGTTGGATGGAAAACCGGTTCATCGAATTGCCTGGATCCAATGTGTGGGGTCCCGTGATATCCAAACTGAGACCGACTTTTGCTCTAACATATGCTGCATGTATGCCATTAAGGAAGCGCTGGTGGCCAAAGAAAAGATTGATCCGGATTTGGAGGCCACCATTTTCTATATGGACATGCGCACTTTTGACAAATCCTTTCAGCGATATCGGGACCAGGCCGAAACGATGCATGGTATCCGCTTTGAAAGAGGGCGGGTCCACTCGGTGGTGCCAGATGCAAACAGTGGTGACCTCATTTTGCGGAGTGTGGATATCTCCGGCAAATCCCGAGAGGCGCCCTTTGACATGGTGATTCTCAGCGTTGGCCAACGGCCGACCGAGGGCATTTCGGAACTGGTCGAAATGTTAGGCCTTGAACAAAATTCATGGGGATTTGGGCAAATCGAGCCGTTTTCTTTGACGCGCACCCATCAGACCGGAATTCTATTGGGTGGTTCTTTTACCGGCCTTAAAGACATCGGTGATTCCGTTACCCAGGCATCGGCGGCCGCATTAAACGCCTCGCGCGCAATCCACTCTGCTGGCGGCAGCCTGGCTTTGGAGCCGTCACCGGCCGCCCCAACCGCTGATGTCATGCGCGAGCCGCCGAGGATTCTGGTGGTTGTGTGTACCTGCGGAGAGCGGCTTACGCAATCAGTCGACCCTCAAAAAGTTGTGCAACGCCTCACAACCGACCTCGCCGTGGATCGAGTCGAATTTCTGGAGCAGATCTGTACCGCCAGCGAATGGGAGCGCCTTGAGGAGTTGGTCAAAACAAGCAAACCGAATCGTCTTTTGATTGGCGCCTGTCTCCCCTATATCTACAAACGTAAACTCCAGGAGCTTAGTGGACAGGTGGGGCTGAATCCTGCGCTTATGGAAGTGGTCGATATCGATACGGAAGGCGGAGGGCCGAAAGCGCAACCGCAAGAAAAAAGTCCTATTTTGCGTAATGTCGTTGCAACATTAGAAGCCGGTATTGCCAAACTGAAATGGACAAATCCGGAACCGGTTGCGAAAATCCCGGTTGTACAGCGCGCAATGATTGTCGGGGGGGGAATTGCCGGCATGACGGCTGCCTTGGCAATTGCCGACCATGGCTTTGAAGTGGATCTTGTGGAACAAACCGAAAATTTAGGTGGAAACCTCTCCTGGTTACAACGGTCCCTGGAAGGATACCCCACAAAAGCGTTGTTGGAGGAAAATTGTGCCTTGGTTGAAAAGCATCCCAAGATTCGTGTACGTACACAAACCCGGGTGATTCATACCAGCGGTGAGGTGGGGAATTTTCATACGACGCTGGAAGGACCCGAGAACACGGCGCACACCCTGAAACATGGTGTAACCATTTTAGCTACCGGTGGGACAGAGGCAGCTACCGCCTCCTACGAATATGAAACCAGCCCGGCGATTATCACCCAGAGAGAATTTGAACAAAAGCTGTCAGACAACAGCATTGATCCCCAGCAGCTCAATTCAGTGGTCATGATACAATGTGTCGATTCCCGTGAGGAGCCACGCAATTATTGTAGCCGCGTTTGCTGCGCAAATGCATTGAAACAGGCCCTCTATCTCAAAGAACACAATCCGGCGATCGCGATTTATATTCTTTACCGGGATCTGATGGCCTATGGATTTAATGAGACCTATTACACTCAGGCTCGCAAGGCCAATGTGATCTTTATTCAGTATCGTGTTGATCAAAAGCCATTGGTTCAAGCGGCAGAGGACGGATTAGAAGTAAAGGTGCTTGAGCCGATCATCGGGCAACATCTGCAAATTAAATCGGATCTTTTGGTTTTAGCCACCGGCATCATTCCAAACCTGCCGCAAGATTTGGTGGAAATGTTTGGTGCAGCGCTTGATCAGGACGGATTTTTCCAAGAGGCCGAATCCAAATGGAGACCGGTTGATTCCCTGAAGGAGGGGGTGTTTGCCTGTGGTTTGGCCCATTCGCCCCGCAATATCGCCGAAAGTATAACCACAGCTGAGGCGGCGGCGCAGCGGGCATTGAGAATACTGGTCCATGAGCGCATAGCGGCGGGCAAAGTGGTAGCGTCCGTGCGCCACAGTCTCTGCAGTCTATGTGAGCGATGCATTGACGCATGCCCCTATGGTGCCCGTACAGTCGATTACGATCATGAACACGTACAGGTTAATCCCGTAATGTGCCAGGGGTGCGGTTCCTGTGCAGCGGTCTGCCCCAACGGTGCCTCAATTTTGGAGGGTTTTCAAGGCCAGCAGATGTTTGAAATAATCGATGCAGCAATTGGATGAGCATCTTTGCGGGACTTTATTACCATCCCTGCGGGTTTTATAGAACAATTGCTCTGAAAGGGCCTCTCTTAGACGGATAGTCTCGAAAGCGGCCTAAATCCTTAGATAAATGCGATGATATTTAAACCCCTTACAAATCTTCGCCGCCGGCTGGCGTCCAAACTCATCTTTGCGGTCGGATTGACGTTACTCCTTACGATATCCACCTGGGCTTATTTTATTATCAATTATCAGGAGAAAAAGCTCATGCAAAACATAGTGGTGGGAACCGACCGCTTAACCAATACCATTAGACTCGGCGCTCAATATGCCATGACGCTGAATTCACAGGGTGATATCAACCAGTTCATCAATAACATTGGCAGGCAAAAAGAGATTGAAAGCATTCGCATTTATAATAAAGAAGGCCGCATAAAATTTTCAAATCAAACATCAGAGTTAGATACGACCATCCATATTAAAGACGAGCCTTGCTATATTTGTCACCGCACGGATCCACCCCAATCTGAGCTCGGATTGGATGAACGCACACGCATATTTGCTGCACCACAAGGTTATCGTCTGCTGGGAATCATTAGCCCGATCTGTAATGAACCCGGCTGCTCGACAGATGTCTGCCATACGCATCTAGCAGGAAAAAAAATCTTTGGTGCTCTCGATGTGGTCGTCTCCTTAAAGGATGCGGATAAAGCGATTCAGCTGGCCCAGAATGGCATGATGGGTCTGGCGAGTGTGGCGTTTTTATTAACCTCAGCCATTATTTTCATTTTTGTATTGAGATTCGTCAATCTACCCATTCGCAAATTAATTGACGGCACCCGCCAAATTGCTAAGGGGATATCTCCTAAGCGCATACACGTGAACCAGGAAGATGAAATAGGCGAGCTGGCCCTTGCCATCAATCAGATGCGTGATGAAATTGCTGAAAAGCAAACGGAACTCAACGAGCAAAGAGATGAATACCAAACACTGTTCGAACGGGTTCCCTGTCTCATTACCGTCCAGGATAGAGAGTACAAGTTATTAAGGTACAATCACGAGTTTGCTGAAATGTTTGATCCTCAGCCCGGAGAATATTGCTATCATGCCTATAAAGGACGAGATCAGAAATGTGTGAATTGCCCGGTGGAGCGGACATTTAACGATGGTCAACCCCACTATGGCGAGGAGAAGGGTATTAACAAAGATGGCACTCCGGTTCACTGGATTCTGCGAACATCTCCGATTAAAAATGCTGAGGGAGATATTGTAGCCGCCATAGAGATGAGCTTAGACATAACGCATCCGAAACAACTCGAAGATAAACTGGAACAGTCTGAAAAAAAGTACCATGAAATTTTCAACAATATACCCAATCCGCTTTTTGTATTGGATATGGACTCTCTTGAAATAATTGACTGCAATGAAAGTGTCAAGTCAGTCTATGGATATAACAAGGATGAAATCTTAAATCGATCCTTTCTGAGCTTTTTCATGGAGGAGGATAAAGATCAATATGCTTCAAAATTAACGACCGCTTCAGTGATAAATCAGGTAAAACACTTCAGTAAAGCAGGCAAGACACTTTTTGTTAACATCAGGATCTCGCCTTCTGATTATCCGGGCAAAAAGGTCTTATTGGTGACCACCAGCGATGTTACCAAGCGTCTTGAAGCCGAGCAGCAGTTGATTCAGGCCAGCAAGATGGCCACTTTAGGAGAGATGGCCACCGGAGTTGCCCACGAACTCAACCAACCGCTTTCAGTCATCAAGACTGCCAGTAGTTTTTCAATTAAAAAGATCAATAAAGATGAGTCGATCGAGGATGAAATTTTGTCTAATATATTACTCAAGATCGACAGCAATGTAGATCGGGCCACAAAAATTATCCATCATATGCGGCAGTTTGCCCGTAAATCCGATATGGACCTGGAGAAAGTCCAGGTGAACGAGGTGTTGCAAAGGGCGTTTGAAATTTTCAGTCAGCAGTTGAAGTTAAGAGGAATTAAGGTGATCTGGAATATCGAGAAGGAATTACCCAGAATCAACGCCGATCCCAGCCGTTTAGAACAGGTATTTATCAATCTTCTGTTAAATGCCCGAGATGCGATTGAAGAAAAATGGGGTCCCCAGGAGCCCATAATGGAAGAAAAAAAAATCATCCTGACAACCAGAAAAGACGAGCATAATGTCATCTGTGAAGTGTGTGATACCGGCAAAGGGGTTCCGGGAACAATCACGGATAAAATTTTTGAACCCTTTTATACAACCAAAGAGGTCGGAAAGGGTACCGGTTTGGGTCTATCTATCAGTTATGGGATTATGAAAGATTGCGGTGGGAGCATCCAGGTTGTCCCAAATAAACCCGAAGGGTCGTGTTTCATCCTAAAATTTCCGGTGCCGGCGAAAACCAATGGAAAAAACAATACTACTGGTAGATGATGAAATCGATATCCGCGAGGTGCTCAGTTTAGCCCTCTCAGATATGGGATATCAGGTTTATGAGGCAGAGAATGGCGATCAGGCATTGCGCATTTTCAAAGAGGCACAGCCTGCCATTGTGCTGACGGATATCAAGATGCCGGGTATGGATGGCATCGAGCTCTTGGAAAAAGTAAAACACGAGAATCCTGCGGCCGAAGTCATCATGATTACCGGCCATGGCGACATGGATTTGGCCATTAGAAGCCTAAAATATGAAGCGACGGATTTTATCACCAAACCGATCAATGTGGATGTATTAGAGATCGCGGTCCAGAGAGCTTGGGAGAAAATTATCACGGGTCAAAAATTAAGAGAATATACCGAAAACCTTGAAAGACTGGTGCGCGAAAAAACCGAACTCAAAAGTCATTTGTCTTCGTTAGGTCTAATGATCGGTTCCATATCGCATGGGATAAAGGGGCTCTTAACCGGTTTAGACGGTGGAATGTATCTGTTAAATTTAGGCTTTAAAAAAGATAACCAAGATCAAATCACAGAGGGATGGGATATTGTTCAGCGACGGGTTAAGGGAATTCGCAAGATGGTCCTGGACATCCTCTTTTATGCCAAAGAAAGAGACCTTAAATTGGATCGGATCGATGTCCGAAATTTTGTTGCCGAGGTCGCCACAGAACTCGAACCCAAAATGAAAAGCGAGCAAATCCAATTCGCAAAAAAGTTTAATTCTAATATCGGAAATTTCGAAATCGATGGAACCTATGTTCATTCCGCGCTGATCAATATCATGGAAAATGCGATTGATGCATGTGTGAGAGACAAAACAAAAAAATCGCATAAAATTGTGTTTGGTGTCAGAAAGCGGAAAGATAAAATCATATTTGAAATATCTGATAATGGCATTGGCATGGATGGCGAGACTCAAGAAAAATTATTCACACCGTTTTTTTCTACGAAAGAAAGAAAAGGAACAGGCCTCGGTCTTTTTATCTCTAATACAGTCATTGAACAACACGGGGGTGAAATTTTTGTGAAGTCCACCCCGGGTCAAGGGAGTTTGTTTAGAATTACATTACCCAAAATGCAGGCCGATTCGGTCCCGATGCCTAAGGAGGCCTCGCCGGCGAAATAAGAATGGCCACTGCTTCTAACACATTAATGGAAGTTCGATATCATGAACAAACCGCTTAAGTTATGTAAAGTCTGCTCCCAGCATCCCCGGCGGATATGTTGGGAGCAGCCATTCACCTCTGGAACCTGGAAAAGCGCATAAGCTTCAAAGTCCGCCGTGAATTTTTGCTTGGAGAAAAATTCATCGGATAGCCAGAAAAGGAGGGATCAAAATGAATAAAATGCTGAAATATATGGTAGTCCATGTTGACCCCAAGATTCCGTGGGAAAAAGTTGAACAGAATTGGGCGAAGCTTGCCAACGTCGAACATGCGACCTGGGTCCGAACCTGCTATAATAAGCAAAAAGGCATGCGCTACTGCGTTTGGTTGGCACCCAGCGACAAGGTGTTGGCAGCCATATTTGAAGAGCTTCATATCTCTTATGACTCAATTGTTGAAGTTGAAGAAACTGTTCCTGATCTCTGGGGCAAGAAATGGCATGAGCATCTTAAGGCAGAAGAAACCGCGGACACGCTCGGTTTCTGATTTCATTCAAAAATCAGTTCGCTGGTTCCCAATTAAACCCATGGTTGCTGCAAAATATAGATCCTGCCCGGCATCAATTGCCGGGCAGATGACTAATCGGAGCGTCGCTTTTGAAAAAAATCAATTGGCTGCCATGGTCCGATCTCAAAATACCCCAAAATCACGTAAAATGTTTTATATTGATTCTTTTTTGCTTAACAAGCAAAAACATAAGGAAAAAATATTTACTGTCCTCGAAGCGGTGATATCTCGCCGGGAAGAAGGTTTAACATTTGCCAACACCGCGTCAAGCAACGCTTAAGCAAAGGCCAGCGTTCAGCGTATTTTAAAGTACTTAGGCAGGTGAAGTGTTCGATAGAATGGTGGCAGGAATATCTCTTTGGATCTAAAAGGGTTCAAAGATCGATATTGCAACCATCATTTAAACATTTAACTAAAAAGGAGGTTAAAGATGAGAAGACCAACTGTAATTCTAGTCGCAATCGTTGTGGCAGTTTCTTTGATGTTTGCTGGCGGTCCGGGCCCGGCGTTGGCGAAAACATATATATTTAAATATGCCAATACCCAGTCCGAACACCATCCGCGCAGTAAATCAATGCTGTTCTTTAAAAACACCCTCGAAAAAGCGACCCAGGGAAGGATTAAAGTAGAACTATATTTTTCGGGTGTTCTGGGCAAAGAAGCTGAAGTATTGGATATGGTAAAAATGGGCAACGTTCAGGCCTGTCGCGGCGGTCTGTTTGAAAGAGCCAACAAAAAATACCTGATGTATACCCTGCCCTTCCTGTTTGAAGACGCAGATAAAGTGGTGGCGGTGATGCGCAGCGATCTGGGCCAGAAGATTAACAAAGGCGCCATGGCCAACGGTTTTTATATTCCGGCCACAGGTGTTGCCGGCGGTATGCGCAACCTTACCAATAGCAAGCGCCCGGTAAATACCGTCGCTGACCTCAAGGGTTTGAAGATGCGCACCCCTCCCATCGACGTTACGATTCGCACCTTCAAGGCCCTGGGAGCCAATCCACAGCAGGTCGCCTATACGGAAACTTATATGGCATTGAAAACCAAGGTCGTCGACGGTCAGGAAAATCCATTTTCCAATGCCGTCGATATGAAGTTTTATGAAGCCCAGAAATATCTGTCGGTCCTAAACTGGCAGGTGCACCCGGACCCCCTTTATGTGAATCCCGCATGGTACAACGGCCTTCCGGATGATCTCAAAGCTATATTTGATGCGGTTGCCGAAGCTACGATGATTTATAGCGACACGATTTGGCTGAATTCCGAGCAAGGTTACTACAATATTTTAAAGGACAAACTTACGGTCAACCACTGTGACCCAAGATACCGCAAGGGATTTGTTGATGGTGTCAAAGGCGTCTGGCAGTATTATATAGACAAAGGATATTTTACCTGGGATGAAGTCAACCAAGCGCTGGCAATTGCCGCCAAGCAATAATGGATAGCACATCTATCGGCTAACAGAGATTTAAAGCGCCGAATCGAGACCGATTCGGCGCTTTAACTAATTCATCAAAGGGACCGCCGTGTGGATAAATTTTATCGTATAGAACAGTTTGTAACGCGATTGCTTGAGGTGATCATTACGTTTTTATTTTTCGTTATACTCAGCATTACGATTACCCTGGTTGTGATGCGCTACGGATTTAACTCAGCAATTATCGGCGGCAACGAAGCCATTAACTACCTCTTTATTTATACAACCGCGCTGGGGGTTGCTGTATCCATCGGCAGGGTTGAGCATATAAGGATTTCATTTTTTATTGACCAATTAAATCAAAAACATCGGCGATATATCAACATTCTGAATTATATCCTGATTGCTTTCATAAACGCTGTGATGATCCACTACAGCCTGCCCTGGATTAAGTCGGCCGGATATTTTGAATCACCGGTTTTGCGAATTCCTAACTGGACCGTCCAAGTCAGTGTGCCGATCGGTTGCAGCCTTGTGATTTTATACTGCTTGAACCACATCATCCTTGAAGGCTTAAAGGGTAAACTTCCAGGGGACCATAGGTAACCTATGATTGTACTCCTAACCAGTTTGGCCGTATGTCTGGTGCTGGGCATTCCCATTGGCTATGCCCTCGGTTTGTCCGGTTTTTTTTATTTTCTTTTTGAGCGTCCTGAACTATTGCCGATTCTGCCCCAGCGTTTTCTGGCTGGTATGGACTCTTATGCGATGATTGCCATGCCGCTTTTCGTTTTGATGGGGCTTTTGATGAATGCCGGCGGAATTACTTCACGCCTGATTGATTTCAGCTTGTTGTTTGTAGGACGCTTTCGGGGTGGGCTGGGCGCCGTAAATGTGTTCGCCAGCATGGTGTTTGGCGGAATTTCAGGATCATCGGTATCCGATACGGCATCTGTTGGCGCTGTGCTTATCCCCGAAATGAAAAAAAAGGGCTATTCGGCCGAATTTGCCAGTGGTATTACGGTCGCATCTTCAACCATGGGAATGATCATACCCCCTAGCGTTCCCATGATCATTTATGCTCTTATTTCCGAAGAGTCCGTCGGCAAACTTTTCCTGGGCAGCCTGATCCCGGGTGTTATGATCGGCTTTTTTATGCTGGGAATTACCCTGGCAATATCCTACTGGAAAAATTATCCACGTGAAGCAGTCGTGATGACCGGCGAAGAGAAAATCGATCGAGTAAAGCAGTCCATTCTGGCTTTAATTATGCCGGTTTTCGTTGTGGGTGCGGTGGTTTTCGGAATTGCTACGGCAACGGAATCAGCGGGCGTCGGTGTGCTCTATGCGTTTATCATCGGCGCATTTGTCATCCGCCAGCTGAAGCTTAAAGCAATCCCGCCGTTGATGCGTGATGCAATTTTAACCAGCGCCAACGTGATGGTCATCATTGCGCTCTCGAAACTGTACATCTGGATTCTTGCTCTCGAGCGCATCCCGCAAATGGTGGCAGCTGTTGTCTCCGGATTGGAGCTACCGGCCTTTGTGATTTTGCT
>JASFIU010000016.1:0-26176 GCA_050122495.1 Desulfobacterales bacterium
GAAACAATTTCAAATATCAAATGACCGAAATTCAAAACTTTTTGAACATTTGAATTTGGGGTTTGGAATTTGTTTCGAATTTCGTGCTTCGGTTTTCGGATTTGGGGCTTAAGAATATGTATGAACTAAAAGTGATCACGCGTTTTGCAGCCGCCCATCAGCTGACGATGGTCGGATCCAAATGTGAGAATATGCACGGTCACAACTGGAGAATCGAAGTCTACGTGACCGGAGAAAAACTAAATAAAGCGGGCGTTCTGGTGGATTTCGGGGAGATCAAGGCTCATCTGGCCGAAGTGATGAAGAAATTGGATCACAAGTTTTTAAACGAACTGGATTATTTCTCTGACGGAAATCCCTCCTCTGAGAACATCGCCCGGTTTGTTGCCAGGCAACTTCAAGCCAAAATTGATAATTCATCCGCCCGGGTCAGCCGGGTCACCGCCTGGGAGTCCGACGATGCGTGTGCAACTTACATCGTGGGATAATGGAGTGATGGAGTATTGGAGTAATGGCGTGTTGGGTCCGTTCCATCGTTGCGTGTTACGGGTTACGAGTTACGGGTCATGCCCAGCGTAGTTTAGTTTGCCATTTTTTAACCCGAAACCCGCAACGCGAAACGCGAAACACTTCAATTTCAACGCATTAATACTCCAGCACTCCAATACTCCAGTACTCCAATAATAATTAATCAATCGTTAAGCGTTTTATACCTCTCCACCAACTCATCTCGGGTTATAATACTAGACACATTGGATACATGTTTTCTGATATTTTCTAGCCCCCCTTCCTGGCGATCAACCAGGATCACGGCCTGGATAACATTCAGCCCTTCAGCGCGTGCCCGTTCGATGGCCTTAATCGTGGAGCCGCCGGTAGTGGCCACATCATCGATGATGACCACCGGCTCCCCCGGCTGAATGTCGCCTTCGATCCAGCGAACAATCCCATGGTCTTTGCGGGTTTTACGAATAGAAAAGGCATTGATGGGCTTTCCCTTTAATTCGGAGGCAAAGGCAGTCGCCACGGCCAATGGATCAGCGCCAAATGTTAGCCCACCGACTCCGGTTACATCTTCGGCTTTGATGGCCTCAAAAATCAAGTGCCCCGCTAAAAACATGCCCCGTGCGCTGAGGGTAACCGGCTTACAGTTAACATAAAACTGGCTCATTCGGCCCGAGACCAGTTTAAAGATCGGTTCTTCACTAAATTTAAAAGACTTTTGACACAGCATTTCGATCAGTTCGGTCTTCATTTCCAATGCCCCATTAGCAGTGTGTTGAGGTTACCAAATATTAAACTTTGAGCGATAAGACGAATTTGTAAATATTCTTATAACACGAAAAAGCGAAAACAAAAAAAAACGAAATCCCATTCAACCAAGAAAAGATTGATTTTAAAACCCTGTTTCGATATAAAAAAGCCTCCACCGAAATGGAAGAAGCCTGTCAATGGGATTCAGTGGAGGCTTTAAGCAAGGAAAACCCACAAAGGCACTCCTTGAACTTAAAGGGTATCTATCAATAAAATTAAAATGGGTCAAATGATATGATATCAAACATGTCTATTCGGAATCTGTTATTATATTTGACGATCGGATGTCTTGTGCTGTCTCCGGTGGCTTCAGCCGCAGATGATGCAACCAACGCGCTTTCTCTAAAAGAAACGATCGATGCAGCCTTGGAGGCCAACCTGGGTCTCAAGCGATCACAGGAAGAGATCAGGGCGGCCCAGGAAATCAGAAAGGCGCGCATCACCGAGTTTTTTCCCACCCTAAGCACATCGTATGACTATTTGCATCGTAACAAAGAGCAGACCCAGGAGCTCACCGGTCTGGGTACGGGGCCGGATTTTGTCGTCCGTCCCGATGATGAGTATACCTTTGTTACCTCGTTTACCCAGCCGATTTTCAAAGGATTTTCGCTGATTAACCAGTTTAAAATTGCGGAACTGGGTCTCGACGCGGCCGAATTTAACGAAAAAGTTATCCGCCAGGATGTGATCCTGGATGCCAAGAATGCATTTTATCAGGTGCTCAAAGCCCGAAAACTGCTGGGGGTTTCCGAACAGAGAGTCACGCAGATAGCGGCTCAAAAGGATGTAGCTGAAAACTTTTATGAAGTCGGCATGTCGCCGCTAAACGACCTGCTGGAGGCCCAGGCATCATTGGCCAATGCCAGACAGGAATATATTGTCGCCCAAAACAATCTTGCAATCGCCAAGTCACAATTTAACATTGTCCTGCGCCGACGGGTGAATGCACCGGTAGAGATACAGGACATCCTGGACTATACGCCCTTTATCCATGATATCGATCACTGCCTGTCTGCGGCCAGAGAGAATCGGCTTGAAATTGTGGTAGCCGACTTAGAAGTCGAAATTGCCGGAAAAGAGGTAAAGCTTGCTCGCAAGGATTACTACCCCTCAATCGATCTGAAGGGAAGATATACCCGTGTCGGTGATGAATTTGATGTTGACGGCGGTGAAGGCATCAGCGATTCCGTCAGCTGGGATATACGGGCCACCGCCCAGTGGAATTTCTGGGAATGGGGCCGCACCACATTCGGTATAAGAGAAAAACTGCACCGGCTCTCCCAGGCCCAATACCGCCGAGAGGAAATCCTTGATAATATCGATCTGGAGGTAAAGACGGCGTATTTGAGAACCAAAGAGAGAGAAAAAAATATTATCACGGTTGAAAAAGCCATCGAGCAGGCAAAAGAAAACTTCCGCATCAATCAGGAACGTTTTAAAGAGCAGGTTGCAACCACCACCGACGTTCTGGATGCCCAAACCCTCCTGTCGGATACCCTGACCAATTACTTCAACGCCCTGTATAATTTTAAGATTGCAAAAGCCACGCTGTTCCGGACCATGGGCCAGGAAGTGATGGAATGATTGATGCAGATGAAAAAAGCTCTGTAATCCGGATGTTCCATGTTCACCACAATTATGGCACCCAAAAAGCCCTGATCGACATTACCCTTGATATTTCAAAAAATGACTTTGTGTTTATCACCGGGCCCAGCGGTGCGGGCAAAACAACCCTGCTAAAGCTTTTGTATCTGGCCGAAACCGTCGCCGAAGGTCAGGTGTTGATCGACGGCATGAATCTTTCCCGAATCCCCCGCAAACGCGTCCCGCTTCTGAGAAGAAAATTCGGCATTATCTTCCAGGATTACAAACTCATCGCAAACCGAAGCGTATTCGATAACGTATCGCTGGTGCTCGAGGCCGCCGGCAAAAAAAGACGCTTGATCCAAAAAAAAGTCAGGAGTGTGCTTCGGTTGGTCGGCATGGAAGACCGCCATACCGCCCTGCCGCTGAGCTTATCCGGTGGAGAACAGCAACGGGTAGCGGTCGCTCGGGCAATCGTCGGTGATCCCAAAATCATCCTGGCTGACGAGCCCACCGGCAGCCTGGATGATGATTCCGCCAGCATCGTCATGGATCTGTTAAGAGGCGTTCACATACGAGGGACCACGGTAATCATTGCAACCCATGACAAAGATCTGATCCGTAAAACCGGCGGACGCGTCCTGTACTTAAAAGAGGGGCGACTGGACACCGCATCGGTTATTGAAAAGGACTATGACGATTCTATTTTTTAAACGGGCCATTGAGGATTTTCGCAACAACCGGCTTCTGAATGTCGTTACCCTTTTGACGGTTTCGTTATCCATTCTGATTGTCAGCACCTTTATTCTTTTTTTTGATAACACCAATGAAATCATGAAGTTCTGGAAAAAGGGGCTGCGGATTATGGCATACCTGAAGGCGGACATCCCCGGCTCAGAAATGTCGGACTTGAGACACCAGCTTCAAACCATGTCCGGTGTCGAGAAAGTGACCTTTATTTCAAAAGAAGAAGCCTTGAAACAACTGAAAGCCCAGATGAAAAGACAGGCCTCGTTGTTTCACAATCTTGTCAAAAATCCCCTGCCCGACGCGTTTGAAATTCGGATGAGCACCGCAGCCCGGAGTTGGGAAACGGTTGAGTTTTTAGCCGCCCAGATTGAGTCCCTCGATGAAGTCGACGAAGTTGAATATGGGCAGAAATGGCTGGGGCGCTTTACGCAAATCTTTGATCTGTTCACATTCACCGGATATGCCATGTGCACCATCTTTTTTATGGCCGCCGTGTTTATCATGGCCAATACGATTCGCCTGGTAATCTATTCCAGACGGGACGAAATCGAGATTATGCGGCTGGTCGGTGCAGCGGAACGCTTTATCAAGATTCCCTTTTACATCCAGGGCCTGCTACAGGGGGCGCTGGGTGCCGGCATCGGCCTGGCCGTCCTGTTTGTGGCCTTTTTGTTCATGGCATCTAATATCGAGCAGGGATTTTTTTCCGGCTATTTTAATATTCAGTTTCTTTCTCCCCTTATTTCAGGCGCCATCGTTTTAGCCAGTATGCTGGTGGGGTGGTTGGGATCTTACCTTTCTCTAAAACAATTTTTGAGGGGTTAACGATACCGGGAGTTGACCAAAAAGCTTTAATCACGAACGCACGAAAGATTGAAAACACGAAAAAAATATATGATAATATTTCGTGTTCCTTTTATTTCGTGTTTTCGTGATTACTTTTTTCGCTTTGTCTCAACGAAACCAGAAATTAGGTTCTCGTAAGCAAGGGGGCCGCAACGTTAAGATGAGATATAGTAATAACAAAATGAATTTTTTAATCTTAGGCGTGATGGCCGGCTGTCTTTCGATTTTCACAGCTGCTCAAATCCTAAGGGCCCAGGATCAGCCTTCCCAAATTGAAGAAATCAAAAAAAAGGCCAAGGACATCGACCGGGAAATTGAGAAGGGCCAGGTAAAAATTGAAAATTTTGCGCATAAGGAAGCGGATATTATCCACAGGTTAAATCAGGTTGATTTGATGTTAAATCAATCCAGAAAAAGGATATACGCCCTTGGTCGCGAAATGACCCGCATCGAAAAAAAGATTAATGAAACAACACGGGCTTCCGATGGCCTGAAGCAAGAAATTCAAGCCAATGAACAATATGTCGCCCACCGCATGGTGGCCTTATACAAATTGAACTGGATGGGTAAATTCCATATCCTGGCTTCCGCCGAGAGCCTGCACGAACTGCTGCAGCGCAAAACGGCAATCGAACGCATTCTGGACTATGACCAAAAAGTGATCGAAGCGCTCGTAGACAGTCAGTCGAGCCTGAAAAAGGTGCAATCTCAACTGGAGCGCCATCGGGATGCAAAGCGCCAACGGGCCACGGAGTACCAAAAGCAAATTGAGCGAATGGCAAATGAACGCGCCAAACGCACATCATTGCTCGCCCGGGTGCGTAAAGAAAAGTCTACCCAGCTGCTCGCCATTGAGTCTTTAAAAAAAGCGGCCCGTAATCTGGATCGCAAAATAAAAAATTTAAACACCCAATTGAATACCCTCGTTCCGAATGAATATTCCGGTCGTGAACCATTTCGATCGTATAAAGGGTTGCTTAAAATGCCGGTTAAAGGTAGAATAATAAGTCTTTTCGGTAAGTTTAAAAATACTCAGTTTAATACCGTGAATTTTCGCAGCGGTATTGAGATTCAAACCGAAAGGGGCGAGCCCATTCAGGCAGTCTATGACGGTAAAATTCTTTATGCCGATTGGTTTAGAGGATATGGAAACATGATTATTATTGATCATGGGGACAATTACTACACCGTATATGGCCATATTGAAGAAGCCTTCAAAACAGCAGGAGATGCGGTCGAGGCCGGTGAGGTCATGGCAACCGCCGGTGATACCGGATCCATTAATGGTCCAAAACTCTATTTCGAGATCCGGCATCATGGCAATCCCCTGGATCCTATGCAGTGGCTCGAAACAGGCTAGTACCCTAATTGAGCGATAACCGCCCAATTAGGTGTTAATAGTTATTGGTTATTCGTTATTAGAATTTGATTGTAATCTCATTTTATACTCCGATAACAGGTGAGATGGAATTAGATCTCATTCCTTTTAAACGATTAACAAATAACGAATAACAGATAACGCCCAATTGATTTTAATTCAATTGGGGCAGTCCCAATAAGGAGTAACTAATGAAATCAAAGAAATTCCAGCACGTGAAACTTTGGATGATAATGCTCTTTGCGGTGGTTTTTTGGACGATCGGAGCCGGTTTTTTTGGTGACCTGGCCGCCAAAAGTGATGAAACCTACGAAGGGCTGAAAATTTTTGCAGATGTAATCCAGCTTATCGAAAAAGAATACGTTGATGATGTCGAGTCAAAAGAACTTATTCAGAACGCCATCCGCGGCATGGTTCAAAGCTTAGACCCCCACTCCTCTCTTTTACCACCGGAGGCGTTTGAAGATTTGCAAATCGACACCAAAGGAAAATTCACCGGGATTGGGATCCATATCACCATGAGAGATGGTTTTGTCACCGTGATTTCTCCGATTGAGGATACCCCGGCCTATAAAGCCGGTATCAAGGCCCAGGACCGCATCGTCAAAGTCGATGGCAAACCGGTCAAAGATCTGCGACAGGCTGTCAATATGATGCGCGGACCTAAAGGCACAAAGGTGTTGGTTTCGATCATGCGTGCGGGTGTTAAAAAGCCGATCGATTTCGAACTGATTCGCGATGTCATTCCGGTCATTAGTGTCAAGGCCCTCAATCTGAAACCCGGCTATGGCTATATTCGCCTGTCGCAATTTTCGAGCACGACCACCCAAGAGCTTGAAGAAGCCTTAAACAAAGTAGAATCGGGTGAAGTTCCCATCAAAGGGCTCATTTTAGATTTGCGAAACAACGGTGGGGGCTTGCTCGATGCGGCGATTAAAGTGAGCGATTTTTTTCTGGAAGAAGGCAAAATTTTATCCATCAAGGGGCGCGGCAACAAGAACACCAAAGAGTATATGGCCACAGCGACTTCGGCCAACCGCAATTACCCCATGGTTATTCTCATTAACGGAGGCACCGCCAGTGCTTCAGAAATCGTTGCGGGGGCCCTTCAGGATCAAAATCGCGCCTTGATTTTGGGCACAACCTCTTTTGGGAAAGGATCGGTCCAAACGGTAGAAACCTTGCGAGACGGCTCCGGCCTCAAATTAACCATTGCCCGCTATTACACCCCCAGCGGCCGCTCGATTCAAGCCAAAGGAATCGAACCGGATGTGGTTTTAAAACACAAGCGCCTTGATAAAAAGGATTTACAGGAAGAAGGCCTGTTAAAGGAAAAAGATCTGGTAAATCATCTTGAAGCCGAGCCGGGAAAAAAGGAGGATCCCACGCCCGATGATAAAGAATCAAAGCCGGAAGTCCAGGAGATGGAATTCAGAGTCGGCCCGCTGAGTCTCGAGAGGCTGCAAACAGACAACCAGGTTATGCGTGCCCTTGAAATCCTTAACAGTTATGACATTTTTAAGAGTTTAAATAGTTGATAAAGGGAGCCAGCTGTCCGTTTAAATGGCTAAACGAAAACCAACTCGAAAAAGGAGGCGTTCCCCCAAAAAACGCAAAAAGACCTCCTCTAAAAACTCCCTTTCCAAGGCGGTTGCCGGTCTCGCAATTCTTGCAGTGCTGATCGTTGCAATTGGATTCATGGTCTATTACCTGGCGCCGCCTGAAAAGTCCTCCCCGGATTTATCTGTCTCTAAATCGAAGCCCGCCAAAAAGAAACCGCTGAAAGAAAAGCCCACATATGAAATCTTCCCGAAAGAAGAGACCCCGGACCGTGAGCCGCTGGCAAAAATCGATATCCCGAAATCCATCCCCAAACCCAAACCGCTACCATTAGAAAAAGTACCCCGGGTAGCACTCATTATCGATGATCTGGGCTATGATAAAAAAATGGCTGAAAAATTTTTAGGGCTTGATATAGATTTGACCTTCTCCATTCTGCCGCATAGCCCCTTTCAACAAAAGATTGCCCGCTTAGCAAATTCAAAGGGTGTTGAAATTATGCTGCATTTACCGATGGAACCGGTAGAATACCCGGAGGTGAAGCCGGGCCCCGGATCACTGCTAAGCTCAATGACGCCCGATGAGTTGATCAACCAGCTCGAGGAAAACCTCGATACGATGCCCGGCGTCAAAGGGGTCAACAACCATATGGGATCAAAATTAACGGCAGAATCGGCCCAGATGTATCAGATTTTTTCGGTTTTGAAGCATCGCGGACTCTTTTTCATCGACAGTCGGACGACATCTGATTCTCTGTGCAAGCCTTCGGCGCGTCTGTTTCAGGTACCGTTTGCCCAGCGGGACGTATTTTTAGACCACTACCAAAAACCGGATTTTATCCGGAAACAGATTAAGGAACTGATCCGCATCGCCAGATTAAACGGTGAAGCGGTGGGTATCCTGCACCCCTACCCGACGACTTACCGCGTATTGCAAGAGATGCTGCCGGAGCTGCAAAAACAGGTTCGACTGGTTCCGGCTTCGAAGATTGTGCATCCGATTGGATAGAATCCGCACCGGGATTAACATTAAGGAATAATTACATAAATAAATTCAATCTTGAAAACTGTCCTAAAAATCGGATAGAATAGCAGCATGAACGACAAAGCGCCTCTCTATAACAGTCGTCTCATGAAAATTTATCTGGAATACATCAGCAAGTATCATTCTGATGTAAGTATCGACTCGATTCTGAATGAGGCCGGCATCACCTGGTACGAGGTAGAAGATCCGGCGCACTGGTTTAATCAGGCCCAGATCGATCGCTTTCATGAAACGCTGGTAAAAAAGACCGGCAATGAGAATATTGCCCGGGACGCCGGTCGCGATTCTACGAGCTCTGCAGCCGGCGGCGCGGTCAAGCAGTATGCTTTGGGATTAATGAACTTGACCTCAATTTACCTGCTGATGGAAAAGCTTTATCCGTTCATGAGTCGCGGAGCCAAAATTAAAGTCAAAAAATTGGGGTCGAACCGGGTGGAGATCACCTCCATTCCCATGCCCGGCGTTCAAGAAAAACCCTACCAGTGTTCCAATCGGACGGGGATATTCGAGGCAACAGCGAAGTTTTATGGCGACAAACTTGCCCATATTGAGCACCCTTCCTGTTTTCACAGGGGCGATGAATGCTGCCGCTATATCATCAGCTGGCAGAAGATGCCCTACATATTCTGGAAGCGCATCCGCAATTATTTTATTTTATTCAGCGTCCTGACCGCCCTGGTCCTTTTCTGGCTTATGGCCCCGGCGAACTGGGGCGTTGTGGCGCTCGGCCTGGCTGCACTGGCGGCGGCCATTTCAGGTTATTCCGGACATCTTGAAAAAAAAGAACTGGCTCAAACCGTCGAAACCCAAAAAGCAACCGCGGAAGACCAGATTCTGGAAAGCAATATTCGCTATAACAACGCCCTGCTCGTTCAGGAGATCGGGCAGGCGGCCTCGAAAATGTTGCCGATTGATGACCTGCTTAGAAGCGCCATCAGCGTAATGGATAAACGACTTGATTTTGACCGCGGCATGATCATGCTGGCAAATGAGGAAAAATCTCACCTGAGCTACAGTGCCGGTTTTGGCCATACCGAAAAACAGGAGAACTTTTTAAAGGGACTCACATTTAATTTGAATAATCCCGAATCCAAGGGATTGTTTATCCGGACCATGAGAGAATGCAAACCGCTTTTAATTCAGGATATACGTGAAATTGAAGACACGCTGTCCCCCCGGAGCCTTGAGTTTGCAAAACAAATGGGTGGTCAGTCCGTGATCTGTGTTCCCATCGTGTATGAACAGGAAGCGCTGGGAATTTTAGCGGTAGACAACATTAAATCCAAAACGCCGCTGAGGCAAAGCGACGTAAACCTTTTGATGGGTCTGGGATCGCAGCTCGCGACCAGCATCATGAATGCGCGATCTTTTGTAAAACTCCAACAGAGCGAAAACAAATATCGTGAACTTGTCGAAACCGCCAACAGTATTATCCTGAGGGTGGAGACCGGCGGCCGCATTACTTTTTCCAATGATTTTGCCCAGCGCCTTTTTGGCTATACTGAAAATGAAATGCTTGGCAAAAATGCCGAGCTGATTATTTTACCCACCGGTCGGGCAAACCGACAGGGTTTTGAAGCCCTGGTCAGTTCCCTACAAAAAAACCCGAGCCGGCCGATGGTCAATGAAAACGAAACGGAACGCCGAAACGGAAAGAAAGTCTGGATCGCCTGGACGTATCAACCGATTTTTAATGAAAAGGGGCTTTTTCAAGAAATTCTGTGCATCGGCAACGACATCACCGAACTCAAGCTGGCGGATCTGGAAAAAAAGGATTTACAGGCCCAGCTGCAGCGTGCTCAGAAGATGGAGGCCATCGGCACTCTCGCCGGTGGAGTGGCCCATGATTTGAACAATATTTTATCTGGAATTGTCAGTTATCCAGAGCTTTTATTAATGGAGATCGATGAGAGCAGCCCGCTTCGAAAGCCCATTTTAACCATTCAAAAATCCGGTGAAAAAGCGGCCGCGATCGTCCAGGATTTATTAACGCTGGCCCGTAGAGGGGTGGCGGCGACGGAAGTCGTCAATTTAAATAGCATCGTTTCCGAATACCTGCTGAGCCCCGAACATGAAAAGTTGGAAATAGACCATCCGGATGTAAAAGTGCAACGGTATCTGGAAGCCAACCTGTTAAACATTCTGGGTTCTCCGGTTCATCTGTCAAAGACCGTAATGAATTTGGTGTCCAACGCGGCCGAAGCCATGCTTGATGGGGGCAAAATAATCATTCGCAGTGAAAATCGACACGAGGACAAAAATAAAGCCGCATTTGATGAAATCGGTCGAGGCGATTATGTTACCCTAACGGTTGAAGATACCGGAATCGGCATGGCCCCTGAAGATATTGAGCGTATTTTTGAACCGTTTTATACGAAAAAGTCCATGGGTCGCAGTGGTACCGGATTGGGGATGGCGGTGGTGTGGGGAACGGTAAAAGATCACGGTGGTTTTATAGATATCGACAGCAAAGAAGGCAAAGGAACGTCTATTACCCTCTACTTCCCGGTCACCCGTCAGGAATTGATTAAAGACGCAGACCTCATAAGCCTGGAAGAAATTATGGGCCAGGGTGAATCTATTCTCGTTGTCGACGACATCAAAGAACAGCGGCAGATCGCCACCGAGATGCTGGAAAAGTTGGGATATAACGTAACCACTGTTGCCAGCGGCGAGGCGGCCGTGAATCATATGCACCATCATTCTGCGGATTTGATGGTGCTGGATATGATTATGGATCCAGGCATAGACGGCCTCGAAACCTATAGGCAGATTACAGCCATGCATCCGGGTCAAAAAACAATCATTGCCAGTGGATATTCGGAATCCGAACGCGTCAAAGCGGCCCAAAAATTGGGGGCCGGACCTTATATTAAAAAACCGTATTTATTGGAAAGGCTGGGACGCGCGATAAAAGCAGAGCTGGCGAAATAAATTCCATCGTTAAAATCCCAAATCTCAAGCACGAAATTTCAAATAAATCTCAAATTCCAATTTTCAATGACCCAAACGTTTGATATTTTGAATTTCGGTCATTTTGATTTATTTGATATTTGTGTTTTGGGATTTGGGATTTGCTCAAGCCAGGAATTCAACCGGATTTAAATATACCACAGGACTTCGGCAATATATTTTAGGGTAGGAAACTTAGGAGCTCACATCCCGCAGCATATTGTATAAAGACTTGGGATAAAGAAAGGTAAATTCATAACGGGCAAAGGCGACGACATCTTTATCCCTGAGCTGCACGGGCTTTTTGCTCAAGCGGGATCCGTTTAGCCGGGTGCCATTGGTGGAGCCGGCATCTCGAATGAAATAGGCCCCCTCCTCAATATCAATAATGGCATGGCGCTTGGAAATGGCATAGTCCGGCATAATCATATCGTTGCCGTTGATGCGTCCGATATAAAATGCGCCGCGCGGGGTTGCCGGGTATTCGCCTTTAACCATCGGGTAAATGGCGTGTTTTAAGCTTTCGGAAGCTGAAATTGAAACCCCTTGACTTCTGGATGGTTCAAAAATCTGGGTCGTGTTAAGGGTATCCGCATTTGCTCCGGCGCTGGAAATGATGCCGGATTTGATCGCAGAACCGACGAGTGCAGGGCGCCGAACAAATTGAGTAAACGCCTTGAGTTCGTTCTCCTGGGCCAAATTGCGCAGGGATGCCAAACTAACCCGGCCGGATGCACTTAACATTTGGGCAATCTCGCCGAGGGATTTAACTTTAGCGGCGCTCCCCGATGAAACCGCCGTGGGGGGCTGATTATCTTTCTGCTTTTTAAAGCGTGCTAACGTTTTCCCCAGCATTTTTGCGCTCCTCTACACCAACTCGATTCGCCGTCACAAATCCGTTGCAAATGGAAGAATCATTAAGTTATTACAGTATATTATGTCAGAAAGACCCTCAAAAGTCAAGAAATCGGTCAAAGTGTTAAACATTACAGTGTCTTATGTAAATACCTGAAAATTCGATTTTAACGAAGAACCAACCTCTAACTTATATATCGGCAATTGAGAGGAAAAATTTAGCTTCTTTAAACAGATTTGATTGACTCTACCCGCCTGCCTTTATATGATGTGTAGCCGCAATGAAATTATTTCTGAACATTACGTTAGTCCTTGTCACGATTTTTGCCTGCTTTGCTGAAAATGTCTATCTTGCCTTTCGCCCCCCCAAGCCCGAAAGCAAAATAATGCTCACGGTAAGAGCCCGCCAATCCTTCAACTTCGATCAGAAAAAGGCATTGAGTTCGAAAAGAATGCAGGCTTTTGCACAGTATAGCCCGGTATTCAAATACCTTCCCGCAGAGATAGAGGCATCCAAGAGGAAAATGAAGGCCCTGATCAACGAACTTTTATCATTTCGGGCCCAAAAGAAAAAAAGAATCGATGACCTTATCACGAATATCCATTTAGAGGTTGGCGTGGAAGTTTCCAGGGGAACGCTGACCAAAGTGCTTCGGTATCGGGATCTCAAAAAACTGCTGGAAGGAATTTTAACAATTGAAGAAACCATTCTTCAGAACAAAATTTTACCCGGTCCCCAACACGTGAAGGGAAAAAAAACCATCGAGATCCATGATCCCGCCCTCGCCGCTCCGGTGATTACCCCGATTGAGGAATTGATATCCCTGGAGAAGGCCCGCGTCTTGATGCAGCAAAAGGTCCAGCAACTCTTTTGGCAGGTGAATGATTCGATACTGGATCCCGTTCTGAAGATCTGCCAGGCGACCCTGCTGCCAAACCTGGAATACGACCATAAAGAAAACGCGCGCCGACTGGAAAAGATCCAACACCAATATCCGATTCAAACCCTTCGCTTTCAGCCGGGCGATATTTTAATACCGTTTCGAAAGCAGTTAAACGAACAGGACGTGTTGTTGCTTAATGCCTTCCAAAAACAGCAAATTAAAAAGATCTATCGTAGCGTACCGTGGAGCCTGTTTACGGTTTTGTTTATGGTCATATTCTACAATCTATTCCTTTCAACCGTGCTGAGAACAGGATCGCGCCAAACCCCACCGCAGCGTCCGCTGCTTTCATTGCTGCTCTTGTGTGTCTTTATTTTAAAAGGCTCCCTGCTGCTTACACCGCTGCCGATCTATGCCATGCCTTTCGCGTTCCTGCCATTGCTGGTGATTTCTTTAAACCACGGGAAACTTGCAGCTACCGGTACTGCTGTTGTGGGAACTGTTCTGGTCAGTTTGTTTGCCGGGCCCCAATACCGCATGGTACTCTATTTTATCTTCGGCGGCCTGACTGCCGTACTGGTATCCGCCAATATTCAGCAACGCTGGCACATTATCCTACCTTCGCTGAGTGTGGCGCTGGTCAACAGTATCAGTGTGCTGGCTTTAAACTTAGACTGGCCGGCCGCTTTCTCGGCTGCTTCCAGTCTGCCGAGTATCGGTTCGCTTCTCACAAAAGGGGCGCTCGATGCCGCCATGATGGAGACACTGGGATGGGCGTTTGCCGGCGGTCTGGTTGCCGGGCCTTTAGCGCTGCTGCTATTGCCGCTGCTTGAAATCAGCTCGGATACGGCCTCAACATTTAAACTCAACCGATATACGGATCTGCAGCGCACCCTGATGAAAAAATTGGAGAAAGAAGCTCCCGGCACATATCAGCACTCCATGGCCGTCGCTTACCTGGCGCATTCGGTGGGCGAAGCCATCGGCGCTAATTCACTGCTTTTGAGGATCGGCGCTTACTATCACGACATCGGCAAAATGGAGATACCTAAAAATTTTATCGAGAATCAATATAACAGCGAAAATCCACATGACGCCTTGGATCCGTGGGAAAGCACGGAACTGATCATCAACCATGTAAAGCATGGCACAAAGATAGGTCTGGATGCCAGGCTGCCCAAGGCTCTAGTGGATTTGATTCTGCAGCATCATGGAACCCAGCTGATCGAATATTTTTATGGGATCGCCGCCAAAAACCAGCCCAGGGAAAGCCTGAGTGAAGCGGATTTCAGATATCCGGGCCCCAAACCCCAGAGCAATGAAGCGGCCATTCTCATGATTGCCGATGCGGCCGAAGCGGCCTCACGCTCAATGAAGGATCCCACTCGCACGAAGCTCGATAAAATGGTCCAAATCATTATCGGCAAACGGATTGCTGACGGTCAATTCAGTGAGTGTGACCTGACCACCCGCGACATCTCCAAAATTGTGCGTGCCCTCGGGGATGCCCTGGAAGCCTCGCTGCATTCACGCATCCGATATCCGTGGCAGGAGAAAGCAAGAGTAAAAAGGAGAACTCACTGGACGTTTGGAGGCGGCCAAAAAGAATCCGAAGCGCGCAGTTCCTTCAAGATGTAATCTGGCGATAAGGCATTAAATTAGTGACTAAAGTGACTAAAGTGAGCTAAAGTGCCTAAAGTTGTGGTTTCGCTTCGCTCAATCCTTTTTTAAAAATGGCAGAATTCATCAACTTTAGTCACTTTAGCTCACTTCTAACTTTAGTCACTTGACGGGAGTCCGCATGGCATATAGCTTATTGGAAGGCAACGAAGCCATTGCTCACGGCGCCATTGCCGCCGGTTGCCGTTTTTTTGCAGGCTATCCCATTACCCCGGCAACCACCATTTATCAAAGCATGCTCAAGCTGCTTCCCTCCGTTGGCGGCATTTGCCTCCAGGGCGAAGATGAAATCGCTTCGATTGGATTTTGCCTGGGAGCCGCCATGACCGGAATGAAGGTCATGACCGCCACCTCGGGGCCGGGAATCAGTCTTTACAGTGAAAACATATCATTTGCAGTCGGCAGTGAAATCCCGATTGTGATTGTTGATGTGCAGCGCCTGGGGCCTTCAACCGGATCCGCCACCCGGGGGGCCGATGGAGATATTAACTTTTTGCGCTGGGGAAGCAGCGGGGGACTGCCGGTCATCGTTCTAGCACCGGTAGATGTGAATGACTGCTTTATTTTGACCATTCAGGCCTTTAATTTGGCCGAACGATTTCGCTGTCCGGTATTTATTGCTTCGAATAAGGAAATTGGAATGACCCGGGAAAGCATCGATCTGGACGGTTTGGATGTTCCCGACATTATCACACGAACCCCGGCACCTTCCCAGCAGCCCTTTCGACCCTTTCAGGCCGACAGTGCCGAAGCGGCGCCCGGCTTTCTCCCCATCGGTGATAGCGTATTGGTGCGACAGACCTCTTCGACCCACGGCCCGGATGGATATATCACCACCGATTCCGGTGAAATTGCCCGCAACCAGGAGCGCTTAAGGGCGAAGCTGTTATCAGCGGTTGATCAGTTTAGTATCCATGAAACCTTTATCCGGGACAATGCCGACACCCTGGTCATCAGTTACGGTGTTAGCGCCCGCGCAGCCAGAGCTGTTTGCAAAGAACAAGACCGACAGGGCCAACCCGTTTCTCTATTAATCCTGAAAACATTATGGCCTGTGCCTGAAGACCTCATCCGGAAGGTCGCCCGGTCCGTCAAACGGATTGTTGTGGTCGAGATGAATATGGGGCAATATATTCGCGAAATAAAACGGATCCTGCCGGAAAAACGAATTGATTTTCTGGGCCAAATGGACGGCCGGTTGATCACACCTGCACAAATCAGCGAGGTTATCGTCGGTGAATAGTTTTTTAAATACGGAAAGACCGCCTGTATTTTGTCCGGGGTGCACCCATGAACGCATCACTCACACCCTGGATCATGCATTTCAGAATATGGATCTGGCCGGGCATCAAATCGTTATCGTCAGTGACATCGGCTGTTCCGGCCTGTTCGACACGTTTTTCCACACCCATGCATTCCATGGCCTGCACGGCCGTGCGCTCACATACGCGGCCGGTCTGAAAATGGCGCGGCCGCAATTGAAGGTGGTGGTCACCATGGGAGACGGGGGGCAGGGCATCGGTGGGGCCCATTTGCTCGCGGCGTGTCGCCGCAATCTGGATTTGACACTGCTGATTTTAAACAACTTTAATTTCGGCATGACCGGCGGCCAGTTTTCGGCCACCACCCCGCCGGATGCGCAGCTCGGCTCCGGGTTTTTGAACCAGTTGGAGCGCCCCCTGGATATTTGTGAAGTCGCCCGCAGCGCCGGGGCTCCGTATGTCAGGCGATGCTCGGGTTTTCACAAAAATCTTGCCGAAGAAATTCAACGCGCCATTGAATATGAAGGGTTTTCCGTAATGGACATCTGGGGAATCTGCCCGGGCCGCTACACGAAAAAAAATCGGCTTAAACCAAAGATGATTGATGACGCCCTGGCCAAGTTACCCCCGCTGGAGGGAATTATCGCTGAAAATAAGCGCCCCGAATACGGGCGGCAGTATCGCAAAATCGCCGCCGCCCAGAAAAAAGTCACCAAGCCGGCCGTCATCAAAGCCCAATATGAAACGCCTCAGGCTGGCCGCCAGGAAATCATTCTGCTCGGCAGTGCCGGCCAGCGCGTCATAACCGCGGGTGAGCTCCTGTGCATTGCGGGGCTGACGGCCGGACTGAAGACCACCCAGAAAAATGAATATAACATTACGGTGCTTAGAGGTCCTTCCATCAGTGAATTAATTTTATCCCCTCACGAAATCGATTACACCGGAATTGAGATGCCGTCCGTGGTGGTGGCCCTGGATCAGGACGGGGTCGATCGACGTCGCGATCTCTTTAAAGATCTGGCAAAAGATGTGCTTGTCATTCAAATCAGCGGCGTGAAGGTCCCCGCCAGCGAAGCCCGCATTCATCTTGTCGATTTTAAAGATCAGGGCATCAAGAGCACGGATCGGGCCCTGGCGTCGCTGGCGGTGATGGCCAAGCTGAATAAGGTAATTCGGCCTGAAATGCTCGAAGCAGCTTTAAAGGTAAGATTTAAGGGCGAGGCCTTAAAATCATCGTTGGAACTGATAGATCGGGTTGAAACCGGACGGTGGGTCTAAGGTTATTTCCCGCAAAAATGTGACAAAAGCCGTGAGGAATATTCAATCCGAGTGTCTGTTTACAGGTGTCTATTTCCTAGTTCAAAGGTTCAGAGGTTAGATAACAGCAGAAAAGGAGAAATTTTAGAACATTAAATCTCTAAACCCTGTTTTTTAACCTTGAACCTCTGAACCCTGATTTGTAAATTGCTAACCGCGTGCGACACTATGTTTGGCCGTTGGATTTGTTAAGCCGGAACTTTGTCTTTAATCCCGGACGATTATAAATTTTACGGTGTTCTGAAGTTATAAACGCCCGACGATATGACGCGTTAAATTTATAGGCAAGGATCGTCGTAACAAGATCTTTAGTTGTAAAAAGCGTGCCCATTGTTCTTTTTAGCGTCCGCCAAAACCCGTAATAGATGTTCCGTACGTAGGTAAAACCCTCATAAACTTCCTCAACAGACATTTTTCCCGGTTTATACACCATTTTTGTAAGCCGATAATCTTCCCAGGCTTTTGGGAAATCTAGATTTAAAATGCGGCCTTCATTTAATAAGTCGTTCCACAGCTGTGTCCCCGGCAGCGGGGTTGGCTTGGTAATTTGTAGTACATCCATGCCAGATGACTCAACAAATGCTAATGTTGAATGAAAGATAGACAGATCATCATCGTCGCTGCCCAGCACAAACGCACCGATGACGGCGATACCTGCCGAGCGAATTTTTGAAATCAACTCATGGTATTTATCCTGCTGAAGTCGTTTCAGATTAACACCTTTTTGATAGGATTTTAAGCTTTCGGGATTCACGGATTCAAATCCGATGAATAAAATCTTTAATCCCCCCGCGGCTGCCAGTTTAATGAGCTCCAGGTCTTCTCCGAACTGAATGGAGGCCTGGGCAAAAAACGTTTTTTTTATTCCCTTTTGGATGATTCGCGAAAAAAAGAGTCGGGCCCAATCTCTATCTTCCTCACTGTATCCAATCAGGTTATCATCGGTAATCATCACATTTTTTTGGGGTATTTGTTCTAATTCGCTGATGACAGCCTCAAGATCACGTCGCCTAAACCGCCTTCCATTAAAGGCGGATACAGAACAAAAAGCACAATTCATCGGGCATCCACGAGATGTCTGGATACTGCCCCAGGTATAGTAATCGTTTTGAAGTATATCGCGCCTGGGTATCGGTAAATCCGCTAAATCCGGCCAGGAGCCCCGGTACTGCTTTTTCATGGTGCCGGCCTCAAAATCATCAAGAACCGTCGGCCAGACGCCCTCAGCTTCTCCAACAACAACCGTATCGCAGTAATTCAAGGCTTCTTCGGGCATCATCGACACATGAATACCGCCCATGACAGTTGGGATATCGTGTTTCCGGTACATTTGAGCGATCTCATAACCCCGGCTCACTGACGACGTGTAAGAGGTTATGCCAACGATATCCGCCTTCTGAAACCTGAAAGGCTCTATATTTTCGTCTATAACATCGATCTTGTAATGCGCGGGGGTTAGCGCTGCCAGATACGGCAGATTAAGGGGAGGCCAGGCCGTCGATCGAATGTTGCCGAGTCCCTTGTGTTTATTGGACGGATTTATGAGTAGCAGCCGGGGCATGGTGTTTTTTTGATTTCGGATTTTAGATTGCGGATTTCGGATTTTGAATGCATGCTATGTTTGATATTTCAATCTGCAATCCGCAATTGATTTTGCTCCAAGGATGAGATTTTCAATTCCAAATGAGGCCGAACATGGGGAAGTGTCAAACTAACAGGGATAGCGTTTGTTGTCAACGTCGATTATTTCTGCAATTGCCATCTTTTCGGTAGTTTTGCGTTTCGCTCACCCTATGGCCGGTGGGGATCTTATTTCATCAACTGCACGACATCAAACTCACCGTCTTCATAAATAAACCGCTTGGACGCAGGGGGGTGGCAGCGATCAAATGCGATGACAGCTGTCTCATCCAGCCACTTTAAAAAGCGCGATGTCTCCCGGCGCGACAATACACATTTTAGCCAGGTAAAGGCGCCGCCCAAACGGGTGATGCGCTGGTGCTTATCAAAAGCCGGCAACCCGGCTTTCTGGGCCGCCCGCCAGTAATAAGCATATGTGGTAATAATCAGAAGCATGCCCGCCCCGCGGGCTAAAGATATTCGCGGTGCGATTAAAGCTTCCATAAAGATTCGAAACTCCGGAGCCTGGCGCAGGGCCCTCAGTACCAGCTGAGCGCGCACTTCACTGATACCCTGCTCGCGGCGGACACCCTCCAGGCCCGGCAGATCCGGATGATAAAAGATGCCCCGTTGATAATCTTTTTCCAGATCCCGCGTAATGTTGGCCAGCTGAATCACTTCACCGATCACCGCACAGGAGCGCAGCCGTGCATCGCTTATTTCCGGTGAAAGTCCCTGGTCCAGCCGCTGGATTTCTTCTGCAAAAAGAATGGGCGTCCCGAGCACATGCCAGCAGTAGCGCGAAAGCTGTCCCGGCGTCTGCAGGACCCCATGCTGTTCATCAAAAATGCGGCTGGACCAGATCATGCCCTCGCCCATACGCATTACCAGACGCCGAATGGCTTCCCGCTGAGGGGCTGACAGTCGATCAAAGTTCCAATCGATAAGCGCCGCTCGATTCACCAGCAACAGGTGCGTGCTTTCACGCGCATCGGTGCTGAGACCGGGATCAAGGGTCCCTGCCGGTTTTAAGGCTTTCGGGTCGGCAAACCGTTCGACAAAACGTTTTAATGCCCGCTGCTGCTCCTCAACCGTCGGCAGAAGATCTTCATAGGTGTCCAGCATTCGGCAATAAAGATAGGCGACCGCCAGAGCCCGCCGCATGCGCGGTGGCAGAAAAACGATCACAAGGGAAAATGTGCGTGCGGCATGGGGCAGGATCTGCCATAAAAATTTTTCGGGATCCCGGATCTCCCGAAGTTTAGACAGGGGGGGTCTCCTGCGGTTTGCGATTAGATTCGTGAGAATGGGTCCCAGCAATGCCACCTCTTTTAGCGGGCAAATCGATCCAAATCGAATTTTTGATCATGAAAACAAAAGGCCCGAACGTGTGCGTCAGTCGGGCCTTTGGTCCTAGCTTATCTTTGCAATTGTTGAAGGTGATATCACTCTAATACAATCAGCACCTGATTGGTAGAAACTTTATCATCCACTTTGACTTTGATCTCTTTTACCTTGCCGGCCTCAGGAGTCGGAATGGCATTTTCCATTTTCATGGCTTCAAGAATCAGCACCTCTTGATATTCTAAGACTTCCTCACCTTCTTTCACAAGGATTTCGATAATCGTTCCGGGCATCGGGGCCACTATTTCTGTACTCATTCCTTTTTCCTCCATTTGGTATATGGTCTTTCTGAATGGACTTTCCTGACAGCCATCCATAGGTGCGCGCGCATCCGGTTATTGAATAGTGCCTTGATACTTAATGGCAGATCGAATGTCAAGCTCTATGAGCCTTGCAAAAGGTTTCAGGTTTCAGTGTTCAGGTGTCAGGAAGACACCAAGGCCAGAACGCAGAAGATAGATGACAGAAGACGAAGAGCAGACTGCTTCTGTTTTCTGACACCTGAAACCCGACACCTGAAACCTTTATCTTTAGAAAAAGAATCTTGACAATATTATAAAGGCTGTTAGAAAAAGATGGTTTAACCGTTGAGACCAAAAACTAATTAAGGAGAAACTCATCATGACCATTCAGAAAGTACTTGTTATCGGAGCCGGCATCATGGGCGGCGGCATCGCCCAGCTCTGTGCCCAGCGAGGGCTGGATGCGGTGCTCACCGACATCAGCCAGGACCTTGTGGATAAGGCGAAAGCGCGCATCGAGAGCGGGCTGGCCAAAAGAGTTGCAGCCGAAAAAATCACCGCGGAAGAAAAGGAGGCCGTGCTCTCTCATATCTTTACGGCGACTGATCTCTCTCCGGCAGCTGAAGCCGACATTGTTATCGAATGCGTTATCGAGGATCTGGAAATCAAGAAAAAAATCTTCGCTGAGCTGGACAAACTCGCCCGCCCGGAGACTATTCTGGCAACCAACACGACCTCGCTTTCGATTTCGGCTATGGCCGCAGCGACAAGTCGGCCGGATAAGGTCGTCCAGATGCACTTTTTTAACCCCCCGGTGATCATGAAGCTGGTAGAGATCATGCCCGGCCAAGAAACCTCTCCGGAAACCCTGGCCGCAGCCGAAGCCTTTGCCAAACAGCTGGGCAAAGATCCCGTCGTGTGCAAAAATGAAGCGCCGGCAGGTATCGTCAGCCGAATTCTGGGTCAGCTGCTAAACGAGGCCACGTGGCTGGTGGCTTCCGGCGTAGCCGAAGCAGCGGATGTTGATAAGGCCATGAAGCTGGGGGCCAATCATCCCATGGGGCCGTTGCAGTTGGTCGATATGATCGGACTGGATACGCATCGCGCCAAAATGGAAACACTGTATAAGACCCTTGATGATCCGCGCTACAAACACCCCAAGCTGCTGGATGAAATGATCGAAGCCGGCAATCTGGGGAAAAAATCCGGTAAAGGCTTTTACCCATATGGTGACAAGTGATGGATAAAAACATTTTATTTGAAATCGACGGGGCAATCGCAAAATTGACGATTAATCGGCCTGACAAACGCAATGCGGTCGATAACGCCACCGTCGAGGAGATTGATCAAGTTCTGGCCCAGGTCGAACAAAACCCTGAGATACGTGTGCTCATCCTGACGGGTGCCGGTGATAAAGCTTTTGTCGCCGGCGCCGACATTCATGAACTGGACAAGCGCGATACTCTGCGGGGTCGCTCGGAAACACGACGGCGCCAGGAGGTTTACACGCGGATTGAACAGTTGGAGATCCCGTCCATCGCCGCCATCAACGGCTGGGCCCTGGGTACCGGTCTTGAACTCGCCATGGCATGTACACTGCGCGTGGCGTCCTCAAAGGCAAAATTGGGCCAACCCGAAGTAAAGCTGGGCATTACACCGGGTGCCGGCGGCACCCAGCGATTACCCAAGCTTGTAGGCATGGGACGGGCAATGGAGATGATTCTCACCGGTGACCCCATCGCTGCCGACCAGGCCCTGGTGATGGGTCTGGTCAATCGGGTCACTGAACCCGATCAACTGTTAGACGAAGTTGATCATTTGGCCAGGGCCCTGGCCGCCCGCCCAAGGCTTGCCATCCAGTATGCCAAAGAAGCGGTATTGCGTTCCGGAGAATGTTCCCTGGCCGAGGGACTGGCGCATGAGTCATACCTGCATGCGCTTTCCTGCGGCACCCAGGATAAAAAAGAGGGCGTGGCCTCCTTCCTGGAAAAACGTGATCCCAAATTCACGGGGCAATAAATTGCCTATTTTTGGATTGCAGCCCAGTTCGTTTGTGAGTCAACGACCACCCGCACAGCGGGTGGTTTGGATTTTACCGCCATCGGCGGTAAAAGACATGGGCGCGAAGTGCCCAAATCGTTGGAAACAACGCGGTTTGGAAAACCCAATTGATACCCGATCGTTAGCGCGAAAATTTCAGATGGAGCGTTGAAGCATGAGACCTTATTTTAATCAAATGAAGGAATTTGGACAGGAGCTCAAAGAAGGGCAGATTAAAAGTACAGAGCGCAGCGTTAAAGAGATCCAGAAAGTCGAAGCCCAGTTAACAGAGGCCGTTAAAAAGGTCAAAAATGCCGGTTTGCCGACCGAAAAGATTAACGCCCGGGGGCAATTAACCGTGTGGCAACGACTGAAGTACCTCATCGATCCGGATACCTGGTGCCCATTGCACACCCTGTTCAATCCGATGAACAATGCCGAAGGCACGACCAATGTTATTGACGGTCTTGGAAGGATTTCAGGCAAATGGGCCATGATTGTCGGTTTTGACAACAAGGTCTTTGCCGGTGCCTGGCTCCCGGGTCAATCTGAAAATATTTTAAGAGCAACCAACCTCTCAAAGCGATTGAACATCCCCCTGGTCTGGCTGGTGAATTGCAGCGGCGTTAAATTGACCGAGCAGGAAAAGTTCTACGCCAATCGACGCGGTGGCGGCACCACTTTTTTCAGGCATGCCGAACTGGAGCAGCAGGGCATACCGATACTGGCCGGAATTTACGGCACCAATCCGGCGGGCGGCGGGTACCAGGGGATCAGCCCTACCATCCTGTTTGCTCACAAAGACGCCAATATCGCGGTCGGCGGCGGCGGAATATTGAGCGGTATGTCTCCCAAGGGTTACTTTGACCTGGAAGGCGCCGAACAGCTGATTTCGGCCGCCAAACAATTCAAGGTCGAGCCACCCGGATCGGCTAAAATACATTACGACGCAACCGGGTTTTTCAGGTATGTTTTTGAAACCGAAGAAGCCGTGCTCGACGGGATCAAAGATTATATGAAAGATATTCCGGCATACAAGCCGAAATTTTTCCGGGTTGCTGCGCCCAAAGAGCCCCGGTTTCCCCAGGAAGACCTATATCACCTGGTCCCTTTTAACCAGAAAGCCATGTATAATTTTGAAGAGATTTTGGCGCGCCTGGTCGACGGCAGTGAGCATATGGAATATCGATCGGATTACGGACCGGAGGTTTACACCGGTCTGGTCAAGATCGATGGGTTCCTCATGGGGATCATCGGCAATCGGCAGGGATTTTTTGGCGAGGATTACCCTGAATATGCCGACTATCCGGGCATCGGCGGTAAACTCTATCGCCAGGGGTTAATCAAGATGAACGAGTTTGTCACCCATTGCGGGCGCGACCGGGTACCGATCATCTGGTTTCAGGATACCAGTGGCATCGATGTGGGCGATATTGCCGAAAAGGCGGAGTTGCTGGGGTTGGGTCAGGCGCTGATTTATTCGATTCAGCAAACCGATGTGCCGATGATGCTGGTCCTTTTAAGAAAAGGGACCGCTGCCGCGCACTATATTATGGGCGGGCCCACCGCCAATCGGCACAATGCATTCACGCTGGGAACGCCGACAACCGAGATATACGTCATGCACGGGGAAACCGCCGCGGCAGCCAGCTTTTCCCGCCGGTTGGTCAAAGAAAAAGATGCCGGCCGGCCGCTGGAGCCGGTCATTGAAGAAATGAACAAACTGGTGCAGGAGTATTATGACAACTCACGGCCGTCATACTGCGCCCAGCACGGTCTGGTGGATGAGGTCTCCAAAATGACCGACATCCGCCGGTACCTGGCCGCCTTTGCCGGTGCGGCATATCAAAATCCCCAATCCATCTGTCCTCAGCATCAGATGATGTTGCCAAGGATCATCAAAGGCTAAAAAGCTGTCTTAAAAATGCATCTAACGCCCAAGGACTGCGTTGCAAACCGATTCAAAATGCTCACATACTAACGTGTATGCTCCGCTTCTGAATCCGTTTGCGCCTTGCCCTTGAACGTGATCTACAATTTTAAGACAGCTTTTACTTTAATTAAACTGCAGAAACACACAGAATTTGAAAGATAATTTATTAGATATGGTTGAAGTCTTGGTTATCTGCGATAAAATATAAGTGTGGTGAATGATTTTTTTATTGCGAAGCATAGTGCGAAGATGGGTGTGCGTGCGGGTAATTAATAATATGAAATCAGGCTTAATTCGATCATTACATATTATCGCCATCCCTTTAACAGCTTTTGCCATCGTTATGGCATTATCGGGAGCTGCAGCGGCCGTCAGCCTATCATCAGCGAACGTCGCCAATGGACAGGTGACGGTGCTCGAAATTAACCTGCGCGATCTGGATCCGGACGCAACCGATCTGAAAGCCATATTCGGGCAAAACGCGATTGCGCTTTTCCAGCACCCGATTAAGCCCGCCGGGATCTATTGCGGGCTGGTCGGAATTCCGATAAGCACCGCACCGCAAAAAGCTGCCATCGAACTGCAATGGACCGATTCCCGCGGTCGTCACAAGGCAAGGATCGCGGTTCGCATCGTTGCAGGAAATTACAAAAAAGAAGCTTTAACGGTGGCGCCGCGACATGTAAAACCGAGTCAGAAAAATTTGCAGCGGATCAAAAATGAAAAAAAAGAGATCCGCCGCATCTATGCCAGCAGCAGCAAGACCCGCATGTGGTATGGCAGTTTTAATAAGCCACTTGAGGGCGTTATCACCAGCGCTTTTGGAACTCAGCGGTTGCTTAACGGTCAGCTTCAAAGCTACCACCGGGGCACTGATTTTCGCGCCAGGACGGGCACACCGGTCCATGCATCCAATTTCGGAATCGTCAGGCTGGCCAAGAACCTGTTTTATTCAGGCAATATTGTCATTGTGGATCATGGCAAGGGCATTTTCACCAATTATGCCCATTTAAGCAAAATTCAGGTGGTGGCCGGCCAGAATGTGACCAAAGGTGTTCAAATCGGGCTAAGTGGAGCCACCGGGCGGGTCAGTGGTCCGCATCTGCACTGGGGAGTGAAAATTAATGGGGCTTATGTAGATCCGCTGCAGTTTCTCGCCGTTATTTCCGACTTGCTGGAACGATAGTAAGACCATACCCGCCGGTTAAAATATCTCTTTGTTTCTTCATCTCGTAATGATTGCCCATTTTTTCAGGATCCATTGGGAAATAGGGCAATTTTTTCTTATTATCGGCACCCTCTGTCAACTTATTGTATTGGTTAACCATTTGAATTTATATAAATTTATTGCGAAAGTGGAATTTGGAACAGATATTGCTAATTCGTTTAGGATCAAACGACCATCTGGTGACTGATAACTCATAATATGGCATTAGGAAAAAATGGTCTCCATAACAAATTGGCCAGGCAGTAAATCCCTGAGAAGTCTTAGCAGCATCACGCAATATTTA
>JASFIU010000017.1:0-25338 GCA_050122495.1 Desulfobacterales bacterium
GCCTTACCCGAACACCTTCTCCTTTTCTGGCGGATATTGAAAACCGCCTTAAAAAAGACGATTCCCCGCAGATCAAAAAGAAAAAGAAGAGCCAGCAAAAACAGTTAGAGTTGTTTTAAAAACAGGGTTGCTTTCAGAGCGGCCTCTAAAATTAGGATGCTCTTCTCAAATTTATTTGACCCTATCAGAATTAATATTGTATAAAATTTCCTAAAAGATTCTTATTTTCTACTTCTGCCTGCTTGAAGCGCATCTTCATCTCTGACAGCGAACCCGGTCCTGCATCTCGTCTCGCTTACCGATTTATATTTTTTTTCGTAAAAGGTTTTTCCACGACAACCTCAAATGCATAGCAGAGGCCGAAGATGAAAAAAAACCACTCCTTTGCCTTTCTAAACAGATCCTTTGTTTTTCTATTGCTTGTCCCTTTACTCTTTTCAGGCTGTAGCGGGAAAATGTCGGTGGAAGAAGCCCGGCAGGTTACCGTCTCTATGGGCGATAAATCCTTAAATGCACCGCCGCGGCGAATTGATGATATCTTAAGCGTGCTGGATCAAAGCGTCCAGGACGATCCTGCCGGCGGCAAAAGGCTCAGGAAAGAGATCGATAAACCCCCTCCGCAGACGAATAATCCAGCGACACTTGCCGTCTACTACCATCGCAGAGGCGATGCCCTCGTGCAACTGGGCCGTCACAGCCAGGCCCGGGCGGATCTGCGCCTGGCTTTGGCTTATTCCTCCTCGCAGGTCGGTGGTCCGAATCATACGGTGCTTAAAAGCCTTGCCGTTGCTGAATTTGTTGCCGGCAATTTCAGATATGCCATCGAACTCTTGGAACAGTCCTTAAATAAAAAAGAGTCGCCGTCAACTTATAACTTGCTCGTAAAACTCTACACGCGTGTCGGGGACCTTGAGTCCGCAGAAAAATTTGCAAACCAGGGTATCAGCCTCTGTAATCATTTAAGACACCGCCAGGGCAGGGGTAAATGGCCTATCATTTTAACGGCCTATATGAAAGCGATGGTTTTAGAAGCTCAAGGGAAGTTCACCGAAGCGGAGCATTATTATAGACAAGTTCTCCGAAATTTTTCGCCGTCAATGCAAAAAGAGCATACAATATCTTACATCGTTTACCAGGTATATCTGACCCGCAATCTGAAAAACCAGGATCGTTTGATAGAAGCTGAAGTGGAAGCCCGTTATACCCTGAAAGCGGCGGGGGCTCTGGACAGGGAATCGGAGCTTTTCGGAACCATAGTCGGTGAATTGGGAGAAATTCTTCTCAGACAGGGCCGTCTGCGGGATGCCGCAAAAATCATGTGCGCCGATCTTCGCATCATACAAGCAGCAAAAGTTCCCGTTGATTCTTATTTGATGGCGGAAGGTCGCATGCGGTTGGGAGAAGTTTTAACGGCTGAACAAAAGTATGATGAAGCCTTGCAGCAATTTGATCTTGCCAGGTCAGGGATGCAGCAAAATCAGTATCTGTATAAAAATTTTTTCGCCAAAAATCCGGCACTGATGCTTGCACTAGTGCGTACCGAAAAAGTCCAGCAAGCCACTCAAAGGATATCAGGGGTTTATGCTCAAAACCGCAAATTGCTTGGTGAAAAACACTACCTGACCGCAGAAGCGCTGGGCTTTCGAGGTATAGTGCATCTGCTAGAAAATGACATAGAACAAGCGCTCAAGGATTTCTCCGAAGCGCATCCTATTCTGATTGAGGCAGGCAGAAACGAGACTTTCGCTTATGACCGCAAAATACGGCTAAGGATTATTTTAGAAAGCTATCTGGGCTTGCTTTCAAAAGTCCGGGGAACTGATTTGGAAAAAGATGCCGGCATCGATGCGGCCGCTGACGCATTTAAGCTGGCTGATGCTTTAAACGAGTCCGCCGTCCGCGGCGCTATCGGCGCCAGCACAGCCAGGGCTGCCGTTATTTCACCTGAGCTGGCGGACCTTGTCCGCAAAGAGCAGGATGCCCAAAAACAACTCAAACTTATGGAAACAGCTCTGACCGACAATCTGGCAGCACACCCGACGCAGCAATTACCAAAAGTCATAAAAGAACTGAAGGCCAAAATAGAGACGCTGAGCCGCGCCCGTCGGGTTCTGGTTGATGAGATCAACGCCCGCTTCCCAAAGTACGCCGAGTTCACCAATCCCAAACCGGTGAGCATTTCACAACTGCAGAAGCACTTGCATCCCGGCGAAGTTTTTATGTCCATTTATACGGCAGATGATCAAAGCTATGTCTGGGCCATTCCCCATCAGGGCCGGACGACCTTTTCTACGGTGTCACTTGGTCGCAAAAGGCTTTCACAGATGGTCGCCAAACTGCGTAGGGCTCTGGATCCCAAACCTGTCACTCTAGGTGATATTCCCAAATTTGACACCTCGCTTGCGTATAAACTTTACCACCAGTTACTCGAGCCGGTTAAAAAAGGGTGGCAAAACGCTAAAGACTTATTGATTGTGGCCCATGGTCCTTTAGGGCAACTGCCTTTTGCGCTTTTGCCGATCGCACCCGTCCGTCTCGGAGAGGAGCAGGAGCTGTTCAGCCAGTACCGCAAAGTCCCCTGGCTGATTCGTAAAGCATCGGTGACACGACTGCCATCGGCTTCTACTTTTATCAATCTGCGCAGTGTTGCCACAGGAGACCCTGGCCGCAAGGTCTTTGCCGGGTTCGGTGATCCGGTTTTTAATCTGCAGCAACTGGCGGAGGTCCAGAAAGAAAAAGCAAAGCCAGCTATTGTTGCGACCAGTCAGCACGGACAAATTCATGTTCGCGGAATTCGCATTTCTGAGGAAGGTATTCTGGATAGCGATAAAATCGTATCCTGTAGCATTAACAATTTAAGCCGGCTGCCGGATACCTCTGCCGAAATCAAGCACATTGGCGAAGCCTTGGGAGCCCATCCAAACGATGATGTTTTCCTGGGCCGGCGGGCATCCGAACAACAGGTCAAGTCCATGAATTTATCGGATCGTAAGGTAATCGCATTTGCCACCCACGCGTTGGTGCCCGGTGACCTGGACGGTTTGGATCAGCCGGCTTTGGCTTTGTCTGCGCCTTCCATTGCCGGCAACGATGAGGACGGCCTCCTGACCATGGGTGAAATTTTGCGATTGAAACTCAATGCGGATTGGGTGGTGCTTTCGGCCTGCAATACCGGCGCGGCCGCAGGCAAGGGCGCCGAGGCTATATCGGGTCTGGGCAGAGCGTTTTTTTATGCCGGAACGCGGGCCATTCTGGTGAGCATGTGGCCGGTGGAGACCACCTCGGCGCGGGAGTTGACCACCGGACTTTTCAGATACCAGCAGGAGGATCAAACGCTCTCACGGTCCCGGGCCTTGCAAAAATCAGCCCTGGCACTGATCGACGGGCCGGGACTGAAAGATCCAGTGACCGGCAAAATTGCAGCCAGTTATGCCCATCCGCTTTTCTGGGCGCCGTTTATCATGGTCGGCGAAAGTAGCCGCAATCTGAATTGACGTTAGCATGAATCCGGTACCGTAACACGGCCCAATTTGAGCCCGTCAGCTCAAGTTTTGTTTGATTTTTGTCGATATTATTTATCAGAAAGAAGACAGGCTGCTTGGAGTGGATATCCCTTGGGTCAACCGGATCAGACCCATACAAGATATGGTGGATGTATATCAGAACATATTAATATTATTATGAATTATTACATTTTGCTTGAATTTAACCCCGGTTTATGTCAAAATAATTAGAAAGATAAGCTAACGGTGGTTTTTGAGTTGAAGGGGGAAACCGGATTCAAATTGGCTTTGAGGATCAATGGACGGAAGCGGAATTAAATTTTCAAAAATCTTCGTTTTAAGTGCAATTATTATTCTGATCGCCTTCGTTGCGTCGGTGCATGCAGATATCTACATGTATATCGATGATAACGGCGTGATGCACTTCACCAATGCACCCACATCCAATCAACACGAGTATAAAGTTTATATTAAAGAAAGAGCATCCGTTTCCACCAAGTTTCACACGACCGATAAATTCGATAAACTAATTTCGAATGCCTCCAAAGAATTCAACGTTGACTCCCGCCTTTTGAAAGCCATGATTAAAGCCGAGTCTGATTTTGATCCCCGGGCGATTTCCAGAAAAGGCGCCATGGGCCTGATGCAAATCATGCCCGAAAACTTCAAAATGCTGAATATAGACAATCCGTTTGATCCCTGGCAAAACATCAGGGCCGGCGCACGCTACTTTAAAGAGCTCTACGAACGGTTTAACGGCAAGCTGGCATTATCCCTGGCGGCTTACAATGCCGGACCCACGGCGGTTGACCGCTATAAAAGCATCCCACCTTATCAAGAGACCGAGGAATATGTTCGCAGGGTCCTGAGATACTACAGAACGTTCAAACAACTCTAAAACCCGTCTTAAAAGCGTGTCTAAGTGCCCAGGGCTGCGTTGTCCCGTGAATTGAAATACTCACGTACTCCGTGTACGCTCCGTTTTCAATTCACGTGACGCCTTACCCTGAACACTTAGACACGCTTTTAAGACGGGTTTTTACTTATTATTTAATTTTTCTTTTTAACAGCGGGTTGACGAGGGTTTGGCCGATGCGGGCGTTGTCTTGAATTCTGCTATCTATATCAGTCCGTTCCCCCCCTGCTCCATTCGCTTGTGGTCTGTTCCGACAGGGGTAAATGGTACATCATCCAGAGGAGGAGAAGTAGCCCCGGCAAGGCAACAAAAGTGGAAATCACAAAAAAATCAAACCACCCCGTCTGCTCCACAACCCAGCCGCTTGAAGTCGAAAGCAGGGTCCTACCAAAAGCCATGAACGAAGTAAACAGGGCAAACTGCGTCCCCGTATATGCTGTATTGCACAATACCGATAGGTACGCAACAAAGGCCGATGAACCCATCCCTCCCGAAAGGTTCTCGATACCTATTGTAAGATAGAGAAATTGGACATCATGCCCCATCGTTGTTTGAGCTGCATACATCAAGTTTGAGAACATCTGGAGAAGGCCGCATCCCAGAAGACTTTTTTGGATACCATAGCGTCGAACAATGGCGCCACCGAGAAAAACCCCCAGAACGGTCGCGATTACCCCAAAAATCTTACTCACCACCGCGACCTCCGACTTTGTGAAGCCCATCTGATAGTAGAAAGGATAGGCCATTACACCGGCATAGGCATCACCAAGCTTATACAGAAGTATAAATGCAAGAATGATGATTGCAGGCATCACTGAATTTCTGCGAAAAAACTCGACGAAGGGATCAACTACCATGGAGCGAAAGCGATAACACACTTGAGGATCTGTTGCCTCAGATCTTCTCTTGTCTGGATCCGGTGCCATTATTGCCGCTACCATGCCCACCATCACCAAGGCAGCCATAACGGCGTAGACCCACGACCAATCGATCTGATTTGCTAAAAACAACGCGCCCGCACCAGCACAGATTGCCCCGAGACGATACCCGGCTTGGGTCATCGCTGCGCCTGCTCCCTGTTCTTTACGATCCAGTATTTCAATGCGATACGCATCGATCACGATGTCTTGACTGGCAGAAAAAAAGGCAACCGCGAGTGCACATACTGCCGTCAGCACAGGGGTTTTCTCTGGTTCACTGAAGCCAAGGGCTAGAATGGACACCATGAGCCCGATTTGTATCACCAGCATCCACGAGCGCCGCCTTCCCAACAGGCGTGTCAAGAGTGGTACCGGGATACGATCGATAAAAGGAGCCCATATAAACTTGAAGTTATAGGGTGTACCAACCAGGGCGAACAGTCCTATTGCAGATAGGGCGACTCCTACCTCTGCCAGCCAGAACGACAGCGTTGCACTGGAAAGCGCCAGGGGTAAACCGCTGGCAAATCCCATAACGAATATGGTGATAAGACGTGGCTGAAGATACAGCAAAAACAGCGATCCTGTATTTCCAGGATCTGCTGTGTGCTCCTTAAATGTATTCATAGATTAATGCATAGAGTTGTATTGGGTTTGACAGGCAAATAACTCTGCCTTTAAAGCTGGATGTCGTCACTGGGAATCACACGTCCACAAGTCAACCCTGTGTATTGGCGCTGCATTTGGCCTCCGCAAGGTTCCTGCCTGCGCCCTGCACATCATAGCCCTGCCAATCATGTCGGCTGAAAGGCGTTGAACCTTCTGCCATTTTTCGACATAGGTTTCGTGTCGGTAGAAGACATCCGGTTCCAATCCCCAGGTTTCCTCCATGGTCTGTATTGCCAACCATTCCTTAATCGCCAGGTGAAGGCCATCTTTCTCAAACACAGCACTGGCGATATTGTGCACGCGTGCCTCCGCTCCTCCCAGAACGAGTTGAGCGGCCACTGATCGATTATTCTCGCTCCATTCCAGATACGCTTCTTCAAGAGCAGCAAATTGAGAGGGATCGTCCAGATAGATGTTTTTAAGTTCGTCAGGATCCTCACGCAAATCATACCCTTCAATCCTTGTTCCTTGGACGGTTGGAAACCAAATGAGCTTATGAGTCGCACTGCGTACAGAGGTTACACGGGTCTTAATTTCATCCCTTGGGGTGTTCCACCCCTTCAAGGTTGTCTGAGTAAAGACATAGCTACGGATAGATTCCTGTTCACCCTTGAGGATCGGAAGAAGGGATACGCCCTGCATGACGGGTTTCATACCTTCAGCTTCGATGCCGAGGATATCGAAGAGTGTGGGCATGATATCCACACCTTGGACGAGAGAATCATACCTTCCTGTCAGCGAGGTGTCTGGAAGCCGGATGATCAGGGGAATATGAATAAGTTCATCATATAACTTCCCGTCATACGCCGTCGAGGCATGTCCAATCCAACCATGGTCAAAAAGTTCCTCCCCATGGTCAGCCGTAATAATAACAATCGTACGATCCAAAAGCCCCGTTTCCCGCATTCGCTCAAGGAATTGGCGTAACCTCGAATCGACGTCGGCAACCTCGCCATCATACAGCGATTTGATAATGGACACATCCTCTGGACTGAATGTCACCTTCCCTGCGTGCTCAAAGGCAACATTAACCCGCTCAGGGTAACGCAGGATAACCCTATGCTTACGTACTGCTTCGATACCCTTGCTGGTTCGAGAAGCAGCTCCAAAGCGTTTCGCCTGAAGCTCAGAAGGAGAATAGGGCAAATGAACACCTCTCAAATGTGCCCATGCAAAAAAGGGGGTTTTGATATTTTTTCTGCTTTCGATGAAGCTTTCCAATCGATCCGGCAACTTTCCTAAAGATTTTTCAAAACCAAAACCTTGATGACTCGGCCCTCTAATAGCTTCACCAAAAATTTCATACCCTTTTTCAGCAAGAACTCGCAACGCGGCCGTCATTTCCTTGTCGTAAAAACTAAACCGGCCATTCTGGGCGTGTACCGGCGGGTAATAGCCGGTTACAAGAGAAACAATACCTGGAGCCGTCCAGGCGGACGTGGAGAACGCCTTCTCAAATACAGCCGATTCCTTTGCAAAGCGCGTGAGGTATGGGGTGGTGCTTTTATCGTGACCATATAAAGACATACGATCCGGACGCAGATTGTCGACCGTTATTAACAGGACACTCCAGGGTTCCTGAACTTGAGATGCCCCGACCTGGGTGCAGGTTATAAGTTGAAAAACAAGCACCATGAAAAGAACCGGGAAGACATATCCTGACCGTTTGCTTAAGCGCATTCACCTTCTCCTCTTGTATTAAAATACCTGTTTGCAGACCAGGAAGCCAGCGATTAACGCCATCGTGGTGATAAGGTCACCACGACACAGAGTTATTCTCTATTTAAATAGGCACCAAGTAGCAAAAAGGCGCCCGTCACTATCACAAATCCCAACAACACCTGTCTTTCGCTAAAGCTTGTAATAAGTTCGGCGCTTACACTACTTTCATACTCAGATTTTTTAGATGCCTTACTGCTGACTTCTATCACTATTTCCGGACTCCACAAATGTTTCGATTCTTGTAAGACAGTTGGGAAATATTTTTCCAAAATTTGATTCTCCCGAAAGGCTATATTATACCATGTGCCTTTCATTTTCGCTTGAGATCTTGCTTTGTCAAAATAGTAATTCCGCCGAAATAGGTGGACACCTGCCTCATGTGCATAGGCATCACGCGGCACACTGTAAGCTTTCAGAAAGGAATCGTATCCCTCGCCACGAATATAGCGATCGAGTATCTGTGCAACCTCTTCACCTCTTAAATGATCGTTTTCTTTAAGTTGTTCAGGGGAAAATCGCGACTGAAAAACCCCGATATCCTGATCGAAATACCGATATCCGTATTCAATCATCGTTCTATTGTTGTCCAGTAAAAAAGATAGGACTGGGATGCGCTGAGCGTACCAGGCGATTCGTTCTGGGGTATTCATATATCCCAAGCCCAACACGATGAGACCGGCAACAAAAGCGTAACACAGTCGACCCAAATTCTTTCGAGACGGCAGACCAGAAACAAGGGTGGGTCTCAAGCCCGCAGCTATGCCAATCTGTGCCAGCCCTCCAGCGATGACATTCGTTCTTATGTCCTGAAGGCCAAAAACACGCGAAGGTGTAAACCATTGAATATACTCATCAAAAACACCCACCAGCCCCACAATCAGTATGGCAAACCCATACACACTACAGTCACGAATACGATGAACAAGAGCGCGATAAACTAGAAGGCCCAAAATTCCATATTCCAAGACATGAATCGGCTCTACGGGAATATTTCGCAAGTGGTATGCATATCCAATAAAAATAGTAAGTATTCCAAGCAGCCACCCGTAGGCGCTCAAAGGAAGGGATCTTCGTCGAAGGTTGGTAAAGGCAAGGATAGCAGCAGCAATAGCTCCTGCAACAGTTGCAAACAGAATAAAATCACGACCGATATGTGTTATAATGATATCCCCAAATGCACGGGCATAGGGAATGGTACAGAAAATAACACACGACCAGACTGCGGCATAGAGCCACGATCGCCATTCTGGTTCTTTAGGCGGCGTATCCAGCACAATGAAATCCCGTAGTAGGAGAGGACAAAATAATCACTTTGTCTGAAACAGAAATAACCTGACAGAAAACTTTCTACTCAATTTCAATTAAAATATCGTATACATGTTTTGGAGTCAACTACCACCCGCAAAGCGGGTGGCTTGGATTTTACCGCTATAGGCGGTAAAAGACATGGGCGCGAAGTGCCCTAATCGTTGAAAACAACGCGGTTTGGACAACCCGATCAATGTATATTGAAAAATTGCTACAAGTACTCTCAGTAAATTTTTTTGTGGTCAAACGAATCCCGATGTATGCCTTCAAAATGTTGAGGACAAATCAGGCAAGAAATTAAGAGCGGGTTTCAGCTCTCCTATACGCCCTTCCCACTATTCAAGCAAGCGTAAGGCACAATTTTGTTTTCTTCTCAAGCGCATCGTCATGCGCTTAATCTTCTTACCTTTTGCCCGATTACACTTGTTTTGATCCAATGTTCATCGCGCCAAACAAAAGCAGATCAATTCTGTTTTTAGCCTATTGGGGCGCTATAAGTGTCTTGAACTTTTCTCCGGTAAAACCGAGAGTATTGTTCAGGATATTTCGACCGGCGATTGAATCGGCGGCGTTGATCCGCTGTTGGGGGGTCAGGTTTTTCGTAAGCGAGTTATAATCAAGATAACCATAGAGGTATTTCATCCAAAAAAAACTGCTGAAATCCGCCTGAATTCGGTGGGATAGGTTGACAACGGTTTCCAAAAACATAATATCCAGCGGCTGCCAGAAGGAATATACATCCCTGGCAAACACTTTTACCGGGCTGATTTTTCCCAGCTCACGCTCGGACACTTTATAAAGCCAGGCCTCGCCGATTGAAACTGATTTTTGGTGACGCTTTGCCATGGTTTTCACCTGCATCACGCGATCCATGACAAAATCCCTTTGAATCGGATAGATGTGCAGATCCAGATAATCCAGTTCCGGAATACGGGCCAGAGCCTTAAAGTAGGCCATATCATCCCAGGTGCCGGCTCCGGCGCCCAGGCGCACCCCATGGTGATTCAGGCGCCTGGCAACGTGACCCACGGTTGTGCCAAATGCGCTTACCGTGAAATTCAGGCCTGTATTTTGGGACTGGGTAACCGGCTCCGTAAACAGGGTAAGGTAATCGGGCTGCAAATCAGTGGCGATAACCACTGCCATCTCACCCAACTCGTTTCTGAATCGCTCCATCGTCAGTCCGCGGTAATTCACCTTTAGTTTGCTGAACTCCGGTTCGCGGAACGTGGTCCCGATTTCAACAATCAGTTTAAATCCCATGCGGCGAATTTCCCGCGCAACCCGTTGGTAAAATATGCGATACTCGGCCGCTCGGGGAAACGCCGAAGTTAAAACCGGATATTGAATGCTTAGAGCAACACTTTGTACGCCGAGATCCTTTAAACGGTCCAGGGTAAGGCGGGTTGCCTGAAATACTCGGTCGGTCAATAGCACGTCGCCGCGATTGCTGTTGGCTACCAACAACTCAACACCGAAGTTGACATCGGATTTTCTTCCATCCCAGCCGGCGTTAATACGGCTGCTTAAGCTGTCAAGTTTGGAATAAAGTTCATTGTAAAGATAGCGGTAGCGAAATGGAACCCGGGCCTCGTCCGTGGTTTGATCCGCCTTGCTACCCGGTGCGGCGCTGCAGGCAAATAGCACGAGCGCCAGCATGATGGTAAAAACAAGCTCAGCGGTTCGTGGTCTCGATATCCATTTCATTTTAGTGATCTCCAAACGGGCTCATAAAAGCCGAAATCGGTTTGCTTTAAACGGTGTGGTGATGGAGCCTCTGAATGGCGTTCAGGACGCGCATAAACTTTTTTTGTCTTTGGAGACAGGAGTTTCAATTATTGATTTTGGTCAACAAGGGCCAAAACCTTCGAAACGATTTTTTGAGCTATTTTATCGGACTCGCTGATGACCGAAGCCGATGTCATGGCATCCACACCCGACGTGTCCGGTTTCCAGGCGTCCAGAATTCCGGTTGTCAGCACAATGATTTTATTTTTTTGAGGTTCCTTATCGATGTAAATTTCCACTCTTGGATCCGGTCGCCCGGCCAGGGCTCTGTTTATAATGACGACCGCAGAAAAATTCTGCGAGCTCTGGTACCGGAGGCTTTTGACGTCGATAATTTTTGTGTAAATGGAATTGTTGTTCAGGGCGGTGCGGATTTCAGAAACCACCGCCTGTTTAAACTTTGTTTTTTGAGTGGCAATCAGGACGTTGTTTTTTGAAACCCCAACCGGACGACTTCGGGTGGTTTCTACCGGCGGTGTTGTACACCCCCAGATGACTAAACTCAAAAAAATCAGAAATTGTCGGCCCGGCCTTCGGATCATCATATGAATTGCCTTTTGAGCGCTATCAATCCGGGGTCCGCACAGAACAATGCGCAATAATCGTGAAAATGTATCATGATGTTGAACGGACTTCTTCGGTTTTCACCCGTGGGATTACGCGGACTTTCATCATCACCTCACCATAGCCCAGACAGTCAACACCTGCATCGAGACATTTGACGCGACGCATGAAATGGAAATTGCCGGGGTCCAGTGCCTCACTGAGCCTCTCATTGATCAAGGCCACCGGAATTGCCAGTTGCGATATCAGATAGACGCACATTTTTTTTGGACAAAGCTTGGTTATAAAATTGCCGTCCATATCCAGAATCAATTTTTGTCCGACCCGATGGCCTGAATTACAATGTTTGGCTTCAACAATCTCAGCTTCTATGGAGTATTGCGGTGCAGCCTTCGCTAGACGCGCTACGTGTCGAATTCGGTGGCCGCCTTCATGAAATGAATCAAGCTCTGATTTATTATACCCCACCCGCTGTCCATATCTCTCGATGACATCCTTGGTCATATCCTGCTCTCCTTTTATATTCCCCACCCCCCGGAAACCGGTATCGGGGTTCCGGTGATAAAGGATGCTTCATCCGAAGCCAGAAATGCAATCACGCTGGCGATTTCTTCAGCTTCACCGATGCGGCCCAAAGGCGTTTCATTGATAATTAGCTGTTTATATTCGTCGGCCATAAAGGCTTCGATGGTCGGTGTGCGCGTCAGGCCGGGCAGCACCGTATTGACGGTTACACCGTCTGATCCGGCTTCCTTGGCCACCGATTTGGTTAAGCCGATAATTCCAGCCTTGGCAGTCGAGTAGGCCACCTCACCTTTGGCGCCGATCAGCCCATAAATGGAAGATACATTGATGATGCGACCCCATCCGGCTTTCCGCATTTCGGGCAGCAGCAGCTGAATCAACGTAAGCGGTACGACCAGATGAATATGGAGCACTTCCAAAAAATCGCCGGTGTTAATTTTGGCAACGGTTCCGGGTTTGTCAAAGCCGGCGTTGTTTACCAGAATATCGATGCGGCCTTTGCTTTTTACTTCTTTTACGGCTTTATTCAGGGCATCAATATCGGTTAGATCCATTACGCGGGTGAGCACCTGCTTTCCGGTCCGGGCGGCCTGGTCGGCGACCTCGGAAAGCGCTGTGGGATTTTTATCAAATAAAATTAAATCCGCGCCCTTTAAAGCGAACACTTCAGCACAGGCCCGGCCGATCCCCTGTCCAGCTCCCGTAATCAGCGCCAAATGGCCGTTGAGTTCCATAAGCGATCTCCTTTAATGCGTAAAGGCGCCGGTGCGCGCACCCATTTGACCGAGGCGCGCAGGATCAACTCCTGCCAGATTTCGGTTGGCTTTTTATCAAAAACCGTTTCGGCATCGGCTTTTAGAACATGCCAGTCGCCTCTGGACTTTTCAAAATCGAGTTGCTTGGGTGCCCAGCCGGCATAGCCGGCAAAGATTCGAAATCTTTCGTCTTTGGCTGCATTTTTCATCAAGCGCTCAAGAACCTTCCAGCTCGAGCTTATGTATACGTCTTGAGTAACCTCTTTTGATTCTTCCGGCACCCAAGGTGTTCCGACGAGCATCAGCATCTGGTTTTTCGCGACCGGCCCGCCGACGTAAATGGTATCCTTGCGCTCCTTCAACGCCTGTATATCCGGAAAAACCGTCGCCAGTTTAATTTGCGAAGGGCGATTGATCACCAGGCCCATGGCGCCGTCCTGGCCATAATCGATCAGGAGCACGACAGTTTCCTTAAAATTCGGATCTCTAAGCTGGCGGCTGGCCACCAGGAACTTACCTTTGGCCAAGTCTTCCTTAGTATCAAAATCACCAGGATCCTTTTTGGGAACCGCAGCTTTCAGCAGCGGTGGTGTATGGTTTATTCTGGGTGGTTCGGCGGCGAATACGGGCCGCTCGCAAACAGCGACCACCAGCATCAGGATAATGAGCAGCGCCGAAAATGCCGTTCGGTCTGCGAAGCGTCGGTTTGCATGATTGTTGAGATTCAGTTTTACCACGCCCTTTCTAAAATGATAAGTTGCGGATGACGCTTAAACAATTAAGGTCCGGGGGGAATTATTTTAAAACCCGATACCCTTAAAGCCCTCCAAATGGGCCTGTTTAACCAGCCAGTCGCCATCTTTTTTTAACATCTGAAGATCCAGCTGGTACAAATCTGCATTTTCGCCCACTTCCTCAAGCCATCGCCGCGGCTCTGTGTAAAGCTCTTTTAATTCGGGCAAATTTCGATCTTTTTTAACGATCAAAAGATAAACCCTGGAAGAGGCGCTATTTTCGTTTGGCGTCAGATTTACGGACGGCTCCGGATATAAAATTTTAAGGTTACCATAGTGCTTAAATGCCAACCAGATAATGCGTTTGATTTCCATCCGGTTATGTCGACCCGGCAATGCAACGACATTTTCAGTCGTCAGTTCCATAACGCCGCCGACATCGTGATCTTCTGCCAGTTCCGCGCCCTTCCGAATTAATTCGCGAATGGCCGCCACCTCATCTTTTGGCGAGCAGGATGAAACAAACACAAAAAGAATCGCCCAGAAGATCGCCGGCCGGATCCATTTTTTTCTAAGACATTGCATGTTGATAGTCAGCGTTTTCATTATCCAGAAATGATAGCTTCAGATATACAGGCTCAGGGATCTTCAATCAGCATGTCTCGGGTCAGCTTTGCGGGCGCTTCGGCGCCGATCAAACTCATGATACGTTTCATTTCTTGCGTAATTTGATCGATGAGGTCATGAACACCTTCACGGCCCTCGGCGGCAAGACCGTATAAAACCGGACGGCCCAGGCCCACCAGCGAAGCTCCAAAAGCCAGTCCTTTTAGCACATCGCTGCCGCGCCGGAAACCGCCGTCGGCAATCAGGATTGCTTTATCGCCGACGGCATCAACAATTTCCTCCAATACCTGCAGCGCATGGGGCAAATAGTCCAGGGTGTGGGCGCCGTGGTTGGAGACCACCATACCGTCGGCGCCGGCTTCAACACATTTTTCGGCATCCTGCCGGCTTAACACGCCTTTGCAGATTAAGGGACAGGAAACGTTGTTGCGGACATCTCTTAGCTCCTGCAGCGAAAGCGGCGCACAGTCCGTGGGCATCTGCTGGTCGTGGATTTTGGTTCCCTGTCCGGCATCGGTTTCGATACCGACCCAGGTAACACCGGCTTTCTGAATGTCTTCCAGGCACTGGAACATCTTGTCCCGATCCTTTAATGGCTTGGTGTTGGCTGCCACCGGAACACCGACAGCCGTAAGCTTATTTAAATTTTTTGGAATGGGTGTGCCGGTCCACATCAGACTGCCGGCCGCTTTTAGACCCTCGGCCACATCCATCAGGCCATTATCCGCAATGGCCGTAATCGGCATGGTCATGGCGGACATAATCACCGGGGTTGCCAGATCCACACCGAGGACCCGGCAGGCGGTTTCGGGCTCCACACCATCGATGTATCGGGGACGAAAGGTATAGCGATCAAGAATGCGACGGTCGTGTTCGAGAATAAAGCCGGTTTCAACCGCATCCAGCAACCGACCGAACTCTTTTTCGCGGATAAGCCGTTCTCCCTTTTCATAAATATCGCTGAGTCCCATAAAAACCGTCTCCTTTGCTTTCATTCAAAGATATTGTTGCCGCTTTTATATTGATTGCACTGTAATTTGAATCCTGACGAAATGCAACCGTGGTGGGGGATGTTTTATATTGTGCTAGGGGGTTTGATAATCATTTTGGATATCATACCAGGATGTGTACCTTCTAATTCTGTGGTTCAAATCCGCCCGTCTATTCCAGGGACGGTCAATTAGAGCCACCGGTATGCCCATTTTATCTGATAAATGCAGGGCCATGTTGGCGGAGTCTTCCACGGCCAGACTAAACTTCATTTCAGAAAATGCTTCCATCGAAACGGCAATCTTTGGGTCCGTATTTCCGCGGGAATATTTATCAACCATCGTAAAAAAATGGTAGGGAACGTTGTGTTTTGCAAGCCAATCCAGTGACGCATCGTGGGCACTGGTGAGTCGACCGGTGACAATCGCAATTTGATAACCCCGCTTGGCCCAGCTTGCAAGCGTGCCAATGGCACCTTCCATGGGCGCAAACGACATGATCACATCCGCCTGATGGACCCGGCGAAAAAAATCTTCATATTCGCTGTCGGTCAAATCAAAAGACGCTTTGAGATCAAACGAAAAAATGTCCTCAAAATTGACGCTTTTACCGAATTCACGCTGCAGTATTTCAAGAAAAGCGCTGGTGGTATCAGACAACACATCATCAAAATCGACATAAATCGGCAACATGACTCTCCTTTACTTATCGCATTTCATTTTTGAGTCGGCCTTTTTCTAGTATTTTTTTAAATGGTTATCGAATCTGTAAAACGCACTTCTTCAAAAAACACCACTTTCTAGTATACCTTTTTTTTATGTTAAAACACACAAAAACCCCACACTCAAATTTTGAGGCGGGGCTTTCAATTTTTAAACCATACCGATTCCTCTGAAAGTCGGGGAAAGATTATTTGACTTATATTGCCTTTCGGATTGTCTGATCTGGCCACCTTGCTCAAAATCCGACAAAAAGTCAAGATGTGTCAGGGCGTTTCAGAGCCGAACTTATTTAAGAGCATAATTCGCCATCAAGCGGTTTCAGGCTTAATAAATAAGTAATCTCAGGAGGTTGGACTCATTGTGCTGGCAGAGCGTTCGGGTATTTTTTTTGCGAAATCAGCCGAATGCACATCGGATAGCGATAGTATTCTCCCTCGTTGGCTTTGACACCGGCGACGATCACAATAACCAGGCTGAAGATCACAAGAGCGAAGATGAGAAAAAACCCGATGAAGATGAAAACCAAAAGGAACGAGATCAAAGCGTAAATTATCACGGTGATCTGAAAGTTGAGCGCTTCTTTGGCCTGATCAACAACGAATTCGGATTCGTTTTTCTTTAATTGCCAGATAACGATGGGGGCGATAAAATTACCCAGCGGGATAAACATAGAAGAAAAGGTTCCGATATGAGCGAACATGGCCCATTTGCGCTCCTCGTCTTCGCCCATGGGTGCGTTTAGAAGTTTTCTCTTATTGTTGTGACGCTTGATCAGAACAATCAGGGCCATTATCGGACCAGTGAAAAAACCAATAAATAACAGCACAAATCCAGAAATCATCCCTTTTATCATGCCGGCGAAATCCGTACGTCTTACCAGCAGGCTATCATTACCTGGAAATTCTCCGGCAACCTCAGCATAATAATTTCCGGAAGTGTCGAATTCGACTTGAGCGACGGGCATCCTGACTCTTGTGCCATAGGTTTCGGTTGCTCTAAATTCGGGCGGGCGCAGCCTTAATCCCTGGCCGGTGGATAGATCCATCATTGCGATTTCAAAATCCCGGCCATAGCGAATGGCGCTGATACTTTTTTGGGAAAAGACCGAAGTTTCATAAAGGAATACATAGGTACCGGCTTCTTCGACCTCAAGGGTCGTCTCTCCCGGCACCATTAACCGCATGCCGCCGGAATAATTCGATGAGAATGAGCTGTAGATCTGGAATCCTCCGAAAATCATCGGGACGATAAAAATTAAAATGGCCGCGATATACCAAAACCGTGAAGGACGAATTTGTGACGGCGCAAGCGCAGGTCGCGCAGCGGCTGCGGTCTCCAGATTGGATTGGCTGGGCGGCTCCAGATTGGATTGGCCGGGCGACTCCAGGTTGGATTGGCCGGGGCTTTCCTGATCCGGCAGCGGGGGCGGTGCAGCCGGACGGCTACCGGGTATTTCGGATAGAATCAGATCAGCACCGGCGTTTTTGAACGCATCATTTATCTTGAATGCATTTTGCTGATCGACATTTTTTTTAATCACAAAGCGCTTTCCTGAAAAAAGCCGGTCAAGGGTGGTTTCATCTGCTTTTAGCAGTTTGGCCAGGTTGGCTTTGACCTCTTCGATTTCCCATCCTGGAATGATTTTACCATTAAATTCAATAGCATAACGGCATTCTGACATAATCGTGGCCTCTCGGTTTTTCGGGACCCGGTTTTAGCAGGGCAAACCGTTCGATTTATGAGTCCTAAGCAGCGACAGCGTTTTTCCTGCTGATCCCAAACTTATATTCGGCAAAATCAATGAAATGGTTTAGGATTTTCTCATCTATTTTGACCCCCACATACACTTCTGTTATGATCACTTCCCGTTAGATAACCCTGTTACCCGGAGGAGGTATCTCTTGGCGCTGCAACTGGAAAAAGATAAGCGCTGTTTTGTATGTGGTGTGGAAAACCCTCACAGCTTAAAGATAAAAGTAGAGCAAGATGGCCCCAATCAGGTTAAATGTGCGTTTGTTGCCGATGACCGTTATCGGGGCTGGTCCAACTACCTTCATGGCGGACTATTTAGTCTTGTGTTCGACGAAATGCTGGGATGGCTATCCTATTACATGGGGCACAATGCGATGACGGCCAGGTTGGAGGTGCGTTACCGCAAACCGGTACCGTTGGGCAGCAAATTGAGATTTAGCGGTGTTTTGGAAAGAGAAGTCAAAGGAATTTTGGATATAAAATTGTGTGCCAATCTGGAGGATGGGTCCCTGGCGGCGGAAGGCAAGGGCAGGATGATGATAATTAAGCATTAACCAATCGTTATGGCAACGGTTGCATGCTTACATATCGTCTACTGAATATGTTCCCCACTGGCCGATCTTGACGATGCCGTCCTCTTCCAATCCCTCCTGAATCGATTCGAAAACCGCATCAACTGCTTTGGCGGCAATTTTTTGGGGAACACCTTCCAATTTTTCAGCAACTCTTTTCACCAGTTCTGCTTTATTCATCTATGTCCTCTTTTCATTAAAGTTTTTAGAAATGGCTTCAAAGCTCCCTATTGTGGTTGAGAGAAAGGCGCGGGGTGGCTTAAAAACGGAGCGTACACGCTAGTACGTGAGTATTTTAAGCCAGCTCGGAACACAGCTATCAGCCGCAATAGGGAGCTTTGAAGCCATTTCTATTTCCAGCCAATGACTTTGTATCCCTTATCCCGCAGACATTGCTCCACAAAGCGACGCTCAATCTCATCCGGATCACCTGATTTCATAGCACCACGGGCCAGGCCCCCGGCACCGCCTCCGGCTGCTCCGCCAGCCAATCCGCGGCCGGGACGTCCGGTGACCGCTCCGACTGCACCGCCCACCGCGGCACCCACCACGGCACCTTTGGCAGTTGAACCGGCGACTCGCTTACCGGAATCGGTCGCATGGCCATGATCGGCGGCCAGCTGAAAACAATCATCAATATCACTTTGGGCCACCGTTTCCCCTGCGGCCTTATATGTTGCATTGGGATAGAGAACAGGGCGTTTTTTAGCGCATGCAGATATCAAAAATGCGATTGAAATCATGGAAATGACAATGGCAATATGTTTCTTCATTTTATTAAACGGTTGATCCCTGTTCATGCATTTAGCCATCATAGCTCAAAATTACCTTCAACGGTAGTTTTATTTCAGAAAGGCAATTCCGTTTTCGATTATAATGACCCCTATATACAGGAAAAAGTTTACACGACGATTTTAAGCACGCCATCGCACCTCGGGAAGTTTTTTGCAATCTGAAATATTAATAGAACCCATCTCAAAAATAGGATTTTGGTTCAAGATTGCGGCGGGGCCGAGTTTTTAACCGGAGGCATACTGTTGTATGTTGAGGATTAGAAACACGGCACCAACAAAGATATTGGGTCAAAAGACATTTTTGAGATGAGTTCTAGGCAGAATCAGGGCTAGATTCTATCTCATCATCCGGTCCGAACTCGATCGTATTTGGATCGGGGTCACCATCGGGCTCCTGACGACCGGAGCTGAAATCAAACATATGGTAGGTTTGTTGGCGGTGGGATCCCTGGTGGAACCTTTGATAGATGAAGTAAAATAGGTAGGCGAGTAGTATTCCAAGAAAAATAAAGAAAACGACAATCCAAAGGGATTCAACCAGGGCTGCCACTGCATTGCTGAAACTTGCACTTTTTACCATGCGGTAAACAACCGTAAAAACAAACACCAGCAGTGATGAAATAAACAAAACCGCCTTCCAGGAGTAAAGCATGCGCCCCTGCTGGCTATTTACATGCCGCGTCATTAATTTCCCCCTCTGGCTTTTTTGTCGTCTGACTCGATATTTGCGATTCGAGTCCGTGCCTCGCTCGTCCGCTTATCTTATTATGTATTTTAGACTTCCTTCTCTCAACGGCCAGCAGGTCAGGGCAACCTCGGTGGCGGGATCTGGCCGTTCATATCCAAGTTCTTTCCGGATTTGCGTTTTATGCTTTAATTATAGCGAAAATTTGCTCAATTCGCAAATTTTTATTGACAGCAATTATTTAAAGATATAAATAAAATTATTAATCATTCTAAAAATCATATTATTAATATATATTAATTATTTCAATGAGTTCAAGAAACAAATTGCTTCATAATAATATTTTTGAAACCCTCAGGGACCGGATCGTTTTCGGACAATATCCACCCGGGATGAGCCTGTTAGAAAAGGACCTTTGCCGGGAGTTCAATGTCAGCCGCACCCCTTTGAGGGAGGCTATGCAGAAGCTGGTGGACTTGAAGCTGGTTAACGTAATCCCGCGCTTCGGTACCCATGTGACACCGATTGATATTCAGGAAATTCGGAGTGCTTTCGAGGTCAAAATAAAACTCGAAGGCCTGGCCGGCGAGCTGGCAGCCGTGCGCATCGAGCCCGATCAGCTGGCCGAGCTGGATGGACTCATTCAGGAGGCCGCCCGTGGCGATCAAAAGGAAGAAAACCGTCGGCATAATCGTCTGATCGAAATCGACAGCCGCTTTCATACGATCGTGCATCGGGCGGCCCAAAACCCGATTTTAGAGGAGTTTCTGAATAATCTTCATTATCGCTGTGCCAGGCTCTGGAATTCCTCATTAAATGATGTGGTCCCCAACGAGGAGATCATTGGCCAGCTGCAAAGCGTTTACCATGCGCTCAGGCACAAGGACCCGGCAAGCGCCCGCAAGCACATGGAGCGGCATGTGCAATATTTTATCGACGAAATAAAAAAACGGCTTCTTTAGGAAGCCATTTAATCAGGTTGAGCCCGTTGGCCGGTTGAGCCTGTTGAGCCCGTTAAAAAAGGAAAACGTCTGATTTTTAACCGGCTCAACCGGCCAACTTTGTAAGGAGGTAATCATGGAAGTTTCAAACTGGAAAGATACAGAAGACGTTGAAATTAAGCAATTTCCCTACCGTGGTAAACAATACGATGTAAAGGGAATCAGCATTCGGTGGCTTTCACAACACGGTGATGACGGCACGGGGAATCCTGAATACGGACTGCGGTTTTTTACGGCCCAGCCCGGCGGTGAAATCCCGATCCACAATCATTTTTACCATCAGACCATGTATATTTTAAGCGGTCAGTTCGAATGCTTTCAATGCGATCCAAAGACCGACGAAGTGGTTAAAAAAGTGGTATGCGGACCCGGGGATTTTATTTATGTTCCCAGCCTGGAACCCCACGGCATGAAAAATATCAGCGATACGGAAACGGCAACTTTTCTGTGCTGTATAGCCAACGTTTATGAACCAGAAGACGCATAATCGGAGGATGTCATGAAGATTGCGAAGAGATTGGAGGCGTTCGATGCCTATCTGGGCACCGCCATGAATGTGATCCTGACCCGCATGAAAGATGAGGGTAAGGATGTGATCAATCTGGGATTAGGCGATCCGGATGTTAAACCGCCTGAAGCGCAGCGCCAGGCACTGGCTGATGCCTGTATGGACGTGGATCATCATCATTATCCCAGTTTTTATTCTCCCCTGCCGTTTAAGGAAGCCATCGCCGGATGGTACCGGCGACGTTTCAACGTCACCTGTGATCCGGAATCCGAAGTGCTGACTTTGCTGGGATCGGCTGATGGCCTTTTTCATATCCACACCTGCCTGCTTGATCATGGCGACATCGCACTGGTGCCGGACCCGTGTTACCCAGCCTATGTCGCCGGGGTAAAGATTGCCGGAGGTGAAATTGAAACCGTGCCGCTCAAAAAGGAAAACGGGTTTTTGCCGGATCTGGATGCCGTTAAGCCCGGCGTGGCCCAAAAAGCCAAAATGATTTGGGTCAACTACCCCAACAACCCTACCGCGGCCGTGGCAACCGAGGAATTTTATCTGAATCTGATCGACTGGGCTCATCAATACGATGTGGCCGTTATTTCCGATAATCCCTATTCGGAGGTGTGTTTCGACGATTACCGGGCCCTCAGCTTTTTGCAGTTTGACGGGGCCAAGGAGGTCGGGATTGAATTCAATTCGTTGTCCAAGGCATATAACGCCTGCGGTTGGCGCACCGGCATGATGCTTGGCAATAAAGACATCATTGCGGGTATGGCCAAAATTAAATCCCATTCCGACCGCGGTATGTTCTATCCGCTTCAGGTGGCAGCCACCGAAGCGCTTAATGGTTCCACAGACTTTATGATTGAGCGGAATCGCATGTACCAGAAACGGCGTGATGTGGTTGTTAATGGTCTGCTTGAAATGGGCCTTGATTTACAGATGCCCCGGGCCACTTTTTATGTCTGGGCCGATATTCCCAAAGGCTTTAAAGACTCAAAGGAATTTTGTTTCAAGGTGCTCGATGAAATTGCAGTGTGGATGATTCCGGGCTCCATGTATGGTACATACGGCGAAGGTTTTTTCCGTATTGCCCTGACCCATCCGGTCGAGCGGCTGGCCGAAGCCATGCAGCGGTTGGGAAAATTTCTTTCTTAGTTGGAGATCATCAATCCAAGTTTTTTCATTTTTTCCAATACCAGTAGAATGTCGATGGGTTTGACGATGAACTCATCACAGCCGTTTCGGAGACAGTCCAGGACCGTCTCTTCTTCCGATACACCGGTTACCATGATGACTCTGACCTGATGCTGTTCGGATACCTTCTTTTCTTTTTCGATTTCCCTGATTTTGAGCAGGACCTCCCTGCCATCCAAATCCGGCATTAAAACATCCAGAAAAATAAGATTGAATGGCCGCCAGTCCTCCCAGGCCTTTTTAAACGCCGACAGCGCCTCCTGGCCCCCTTCCGCTCCTTCGCATTCGCCCATTTTGGAGGCGATATCCGTCAATAATTTCCGGTTGGGTGCGTCATCATCAACGACAAGTATTCTCATATTGTCCTCTGAATCCTATCATAAATATTGGCGCATTGGAGTTTCGATAGTGAAATGTTACGAGTTTCGCGTTCCGGGTTGCGGGTTAAAATATTTCCGACTAAACGCCGCGGTTCACAACTCGTAACCCGTAACCCGCCTGCGCGGCCGTAGCCGCTACGGCGCGGCGAAGGCCCGTAACACGCAACCATGGAAATAACCCAATACTCCAACACTCCATCACTCCAGGTTCTATTCACAATTTTTATATCGGTATTTTTTAATGAATCTTAAGAAATAAAGAGCTGAGTCAACGTCCGCCCGCATAGCGGGCGGCTTGAATTTTCGGCCATAGACCGAAAAGGCAAAAGCACGTCAGTGCTTTAAACGTTGTGGTTGGAACCGTGGATTCTCGTGCAAAGTCCCGCCTTGGTGGGATTTGAAAACAACCAATGATAAATGAAATCCGATCAATCCAAATGTTGCAATACGATAGCGGTTCGGCTGGGAAGATACAGGCTTAAGTGATGGCGGCCGTTATGGCCGTTTTTTTCAGGCACGGCCAGATGCTCCTGATCGGCTGCCAGGCGGCCGTGGCCGCCGTATTGAGCCGCGTCGCTGGTCAGAAGCATGCGATAGGCTCCCGCGGGAGCTTCAAAGCGATAATCGCTGTAAGATTGGGCCGGGTGGAGATTAAAAGCAAACAACAGGCCGGCGCGTCCAAACACGATCACCTTGTTGTCCGAATGTTCGTATAAAAGGTGCAGGTCGCCGATATCCAGCAGACGGTGCTTTTGGGCCAGGGCAATCATATCCCGATCAAAGCGGGCCAAAAACTGGTATTTCAAATTGTTATCGTCGACCAGGTGCCACTGCCGGCGGGCATAATGATAGGACCAGTTGTTGCCTTCCCGCGGAAAATCGATCCACTCCGGGTGCCCGAATTCATTTCCCATAAAATTCAGGTAGCCGTTGCCGGCACTTGCCAGGGTGAGCAGCCGGATTATTTTCTGGAGGGCCAGGCCGCGGTCCACTTTGATATTTTGCGAATCAACCTGCATATGTTCATACATGTCGGCGCCGATCAATCGGAAAATAATGGATTGGTCCCCCACCAGCGCCTGGTCATGGGATTCAGCATAGCTGATGGTCTTTTCATCACTGCGCCGATTGGTAAGTTCATGCCAGAGATGACTGATGGGCCAGTGCTCATCGGACGTTTCCTTGATCAGTTTGATCCAGAAATCCGGTACCCCCATGGCAAAGCGGTAATCAAATCCGAAGCCGCCGTTTTCAGCCGCTACCGCCAACCCCGGCATGCCGCTGACATCTTCGGCAATGGTGATGGCGTCCGGGCGCACTTCATGGATGACTTGATTGGCCAACGCCAGATAGGTTAGGGCCTCCTCGTCTGTACTGTCATCGAAATAATCATCATAGGAAGTGAAGGCCTTGTTCATGCCGTGATGCAGGTAGAGCATGCTGGTGATGCCGTCGAATCGAAAGCCGTCCAGGTGATATTCATCGAGCCAGTAGCGGCAATTGGAAAGTAGAAAATGCAGGACCGGGTCCTTGCCGTAATCAAAACAGCGTGAATCCCACAGTTCGTGGCGCCCGCGGGGTCCATCGTGAAAATACTGAAACAGGGTGCCGTCAAACCGGCTGAGCCCTTCAACTTCATTTGAGACCGCATGGGAGTGAATCAGATCGATAATGACGGCCAGTCCGGCCTCGTGGGCTTCATCGATTAACGCTTTTAGATCTTCGGGTGTGCCGAACCGGGAAGAGGCCGCAAAAAAGCTGGACACCTGATAGCCGAAGGAACCGTAATAAGGGTGTTCTGGAATAGCCATGATCTGCAGGATATTGTAACCGGAAGCTTTTACCCGTGGAAGAATGTTGGCATTAAACTCCTGATACGATCCGATTTTACCTTCCTCCTGGGCCATGCCGATATGGACCTCATAAATCAGGGGTGCCTCGCTCGGGCATCGGAAATTTTTACACCGCCAGCGATAGGGGGAATCCGGCCGCCAGATCTGGGCGTTGAAAATCAGCGATTCCGGATCCTGCACCACGCGCCGGGCATAGGATGGAATGCGATCGCCGCTGCCGCCGGCCCAGTGGATGCGCAGGCGGTAAAGATCGCCGTGATCAAAGGTATCGGCCGCCAGGCGGGTTTCCCAGATACCGTCTTCCAGCGCCTTTAAGGCAAACGCGTCTTTTTCCTGCCAGCCGGTCATGTCGCCGATTAAAAAAATAGCCGTAGCATTGGGCGCCCACTCGCGAAAAACCCATTGGTTGTCTTCAAAATGCAGACCGAAGTATTCATGCCCCCGTGCAAAATCTGCCAGGCTTGTTTTTCCCTCGCTGAGGCGCTGTCTGGTTTCCGCAATTTTTTGCAGGCGGTGGTGAATGATTTTTTCGTAGGGTTTTAACCAGGGATCGGTGGCCAGCAAACGTTGCTTGGCCGAGTCAATTGGATTATTTGGGGAAGAAGTCTTTTTCATTAATCTTGGGGCGTATCGCTTTTTTCTTTGGAGCCAGGATTCGGGACATTCTGCAGGAACAGAGGACGTTTCAACATTTTTTCATACAGCTTAATGTACTCGCGCGCCGTGTTGCCATGGGTGAAGGCGGCCGTGCTTTCCTGCATGATACGGGAAATTTGCTCGGCTTTTGTTGGTTCCGGCAGATTATAAAAATCCATGGCCTGCTTAATGGCCCACCACAAACCGTCGGAATCGAAAT
>JASFIU010000018.1:0-24475 GCA_050122495.1 Desulfobacterales bacterium
CATCAACGGATTCAGAATTCACGCCCCGATACTTACCAACCCGAGGTGTCGATTTCTCATCAAGTTGAAACAGATCGATTTCGGTTAATTATCGGCGGCCGGATTGACGGCGTGTATACCGAACCGAATCGGACCCTGATTGAAGAAATAAAAACCACGACCCGGAATCCGGATTATTTTCAAAAAAACGAACAACCGGTCCACTGGGGGCAAATCAAAACATATGCCTATATTTATGCCAGCGCACAGGGTCTGGATGAAATCAGCACCCAGCTGATCTACTACCAGATCGATACCGCTGAAGTATGCGAAGTCCAACGCACCTTTGGCATTTCAGAACTGGAGACTTTTTTTAATGACCTGGTGACCCGTTATCTGGAGTGGGCCGTAACGATCGTAGATTGGTCCGGGGCGCGCGATGAATCCATCATCAGCCTGGATTTTCCTTTTGAGACCTACCGACCCGGACAACGCCAGATGGCCATGGAGGCCTACCGGACAATGCGCAATCACGGCCAGATGCTTGTTCAGGCGGCCACCGGGATAGGAAAAACCATTGCTGTTGTCTATCCGGCGGTTAAATCCCTGGGCGAAGAGCTGAGTCAAAAGATTTTTTATCTGACCGCCCGCACCACCGGCCAGCGGGTTGCCGAAAAGGCCCTGGATGAATTGCGGACAGAAGGACTCAGATTAAAATCGGTGACCTTAACCGCAAAAGACAAAATCTGCTTTTGTCCCGATAGTGCCTGCCATCCGGATGAGTGTGAATATGCCCGGGGCCACTACGACCGCATCAATAATGCCGTCAAAGCCATCTTTACCTGCGAGGACGCCTTTACCCGGGAGATGATCATTCAAACTGCCAGAGAATTTCAGGTGTGCCCGTTTGAGTTCTCCCTGGAACTGTCTCTGTGGGCGGATTGCATCATTTGTGATTACAATTATGTTTTTGATCCGCGGGTATTTTTGCGCAGATTTTTCCAGGAAGAAAACGGCGACTATATCTTTTTAATCGATGAAGCCCACAACCTGGTGGACCGCTCCCGGGAAATGTTTTCGGCCCAGATCTTCAAGCAGCCGGTTTTGGACCTTCGGCGCCAGCTAAAAAAGGATCTACCGCACATCTTTAAAAGTCTGGGACGGATCAATGCGTGGCTGGTCAAGGCCAGAAAAAAATGTGTAGAATCAGCCAATCCGCTGGCGGAAAAAGACCCGCCGGATGACCTGATTCCGCTGCTCAAAGGATTTCTCTTTATCACCGAGCGCTGGCTTGTTCAAAATATTAAAACAGCGTTTCGCGAAAATTTACTCGATCTGTATTTTACCATATCCGGTTTCATCAGAGTTGCCGACCAATATGATGAATGCTACACCAGCTGTTATGAAAAAATGGGTAAGGACCTCAAGCTTAAGCTGTTCTGTATTGATCCCTCGATCCATCTTGAAAATGCACTGAACCGTTGTCAGACGGCTATCTTTTTTTCAGCCACCATGACCCCAATGGATTATTTCAAACGAATTTTGGGCTGTGATCAAAGCGCCCATCACCTGATTCTGCATTCACCCTTTCCTGGAAAAAACCTGGGCCTATTCATTTCTGATCGAATCTCAACCTATTATCGTCACCGGGACCAAACCGCCGACCAGGTATCCAAGGTCATTTCAGCCCTGATCGAGCAAAAAAAAGGAAACTATCTGCTTTATTTTCCCTCCTACGCATACATGCGCAAAATCCATTGGTCATATACAGCTCGCAGCCCGCAAACGGAAACCCTGTTGCAAGAACCCGGCATGGCGGAATCTGAAAGAGATCAATTTTTAAGGCGTTTTTCCCGCGACAACCCGCAAACACTGGTTGGATTTGCAGTTATGGGCGGAATTTTTGGTGAAGGCATCGACCTGGTCGGCAAGCGACTTATGGGAGCGGTAATTGTCGGGGTGGGGCTACCCGGTATCAGCCTTGAAAGAGAATTGATCAAGGAATATTTTACCCATACCTTGGGCGCAGGGTATGAGTATGCTTATCTTTTCCCCGGCATAAACCGGGTGCTGCAGGCAGCGGGCCGCGTGATCCGCACGGAACAGGATCGCGGTGTAATTCTATTAATCGATCAACGCTATTCCCGCTATCAATATAAATCATTGCTGCGAGAAGAATGGGATCCGATCTGGGTGCAGGACAACCGGCAACTGGCCGATGGCCTGCAGAAGTTCTGGAACCAACAGTAATTTTTAGGTTTCAGGTGTCGGGTGTCAGGTGTCAGGTGATAGGTGATAGGTGATAGAAGGCAGAATGCTGATAATAAAACCGGGAACATGAAGCACCTTGACTGAATTCTGTTTGCTTTCCCGTCATCTGTTTGCTGACACCTGAACACTGACACCTGACACCTGTTTTAGCGGCTGTATGTACCCATCAGCTGGGCTTCGGCCAGGATATGACCTTGCATGGCTTCCAGCAACTGGTCCTTGGTAGCGCCGCTGTCGAGATCGAGTTCGGTATCCAGAGCATAAAGCTTAAAGTAATATCGATGCGTACCTCCGGGCGGACAAGGTCCGCCGTAACCCAATTTGCGAAAATCATTGGTGCCATGTCGAGCGCCGCTTTCCAGAGTTGCATCCGGGGATATTTCGGCCGGCAACCCGCTTAGGCTGGCTGGAATGTTAAACAGCACCCAGTGCACCCAGGTGCCCATAGGCGCGTCGGGATCATCGCAAATCAGCGCAAGGCTTTGGGCGGCTTCCGGGACACCGCTCCATGCTAAATCCGGGGAGACATCCGGACCGTCACAAGTATATCGGGTTGGAATCATTTCACCTTCCGAAAATGCCGCGGTGCTGATGACAAGTGGCATGCTTTACCTCCTGTTGTAAAGGTTAGGTGGGTAACCGTGTATCCTAAAAAATATCATTATCGAAGATGAGGCCGGGCACTACCGATTTGTGGGCGTCGTCGTCCGGGTTCTGGGAAACTAACGCTATCCAGGCGAATATTTTAGAATATTTCTGAGACCCGATAATTGCGCTCTGATCAAGGTTTGACACCCGCTGGAATTGAGAATATACTTTAATTTACAGGAGGGGTAAATGAAATTTTTAATCATCTCCGTATGTATCTTCATGGCGGGTTATTTAAATTCGAGTCTGAGTGCCGGACAGGTCTATACCTGGACCGATGAGAACGGCAATTTGCATGTAACCGACACGCCGCCGCCCCCAAAATCCAAAATTAAAGACACCATACAGTATGAGGAAAAAACCGCTGCTGAAATTCAGGAACTTCAAAACCGTAAAGAACGGCGTAGCGAAGAACGGGAGCAAGAAAGAAGGGCCAGCAGTGTCGAAGCAGCTAAAAGAGAGGCCCGCCAGGCGGATGAACGCGCCAAAAAGGCTGTCGAGCAGGCAGAGCAAATTACCAGAGATGCGAATACATATATTAAACGTCTGTCGTCAACTAAAGAAAAGAGAAAACAATTTAGAAAAAAAATCCAAAAAGAAAGGCAGCGCGCTGAAGCGGCTCAGGCGCGCGCCAGAAAGGCAGCCGAAGACGCTGCAGTCGCTGCAGAAGAGGCGCGCTTGGCCGAAGAGGAGCTGAAAAAATCTCAAGAAGCGCAAGCGCAATAAATATTTTTTGGCCGGGAATCTCCCGGCTTTAATGCTGCTCCACCATATCTTTTATCACATCCAGCAGCGGCGGTTTCAGGGTTCGCCATTTGGGCTCAATCGCCCGGCCCTCATGCCAGGTAAATTCCACCACATCATATTTTTCAGAAATGATATGTTCGTTGGATTCTCCGTAAGCCGTCTCAGGATAGTATTCAATAAACAGCATACGGTGCGGCTTAATATTGAACTGTTGGGTAACATTGGTGGCGATATGGCCCGTGCAGCTGCGCACCGACATCCGGCTTTCCGGAATATCGGAAACAACCACGATGACCGGCCTTAGGTGTGACAGGCGCTTAACTTTCTCCTGTCCAAGGTCATAGATGCGCAGCCAACATTCACCGCTGGCCAGGCGCAGCTCCCCTCCCCAACCTTCCCATGAAAAAATATCGTCGAAAATGACCATCACGGTTTCCTGCCCAAACCATCTCTGGCGGTATCGGCTAAATGCGCGCCCCGGCTTGTGGCTCTGTATTCCCACCTGAAGGTTGTTTGACTGTTGCCTTGCTGCGCGGAATATATTATAGTCTCGTCGAAATCAACAACCGGTTTCCATCCGCCTTTCGTTTTTATTCCCGGACGGGTAGCGGCCAAAATATATACCGAATACTGATGACAGACAACCCTAATTTAATCCACCGTCTTGACTTTGATGCAAAGGAATTCATTCTCGTCGGTACCGCGCACGTATCCAAAGAGAGCGTCGAGTTGGTCAAAGCGGTAGTTGAGGAAGAAAATCCGGATACGGTCTGTGTCGAACTTTGCCAGTCTAGATACCAGGCGATTCAGCAAAAGGATCGCTGGCAGGATACGGATATCGTCAAAGTTGTTAAAGAAAAAAAATCATTCCTCCTCCTATCCAATCTGCTGTTGGCATCCTTTCAAAAACGAATTGCCAGGCAATTTGACCTCAAACCGGGCCAAGAAATGATCACAGCGATAGAGACCGCTGAAACCGTGGGCGCTCAAATTCATCTTGCCGACCGCGACATCCGCACCACCCTTTCCAGAACCTGGCGGATCATGGGCATTTGGAGCAAGATCAAGCTCATGTTTCAGCTGATGCTTTCGATGGGGCAGCTTGAGGAGATCAAAGAAGAAGATATTGAAAAGATGAAACAGCAAGATGTCCTGGAAGCGCTCCTTTCTGAAGTGGGAAAGTCGCTTCCGGCTTTAAAAACCATCCTGATTGATGAACGGGATCAATATCTGGCTGAAAAAATTCGAACTGCCCCCGGGAAAAAAGTTGTCGCTGTTGTGGGAGCCGGCCATATTTCCGGAATCAAGAAATACTGGAACGCGGACATCGACACGCGCAAACTGGAGCAGTTACCGCCCAGGGCCAAATCAATTGGTATTGTTAAGTGGTTGATACCCGCTGTAATTGTCGGACTGTTTGTGGCCGGTTTTTTTTATGGCGGTGCCAAGGCTGGAACAGATATGATCGTCTGGTGGATTTTAGCTAACGGCCTGTTGGCCGGGGTTGGAGCGATCATCGCGCTGGCCCATCCAGCCACGGTTTTATCTTCCATACTGGCCGCGCCACTGACATCGCTAAATCCAATGATCGCAGCGGGCTGGGTGTCCGGCCTTGTGGAGGCTTTTTCAAGAAAGCCCAAGGTAAAAGATTTAGAGAGCCTGCCGGACGACATCCTGTCGATTAAAGGATTTTGGAAAAACAATGTAACCCGAATCCTTCTGGTCGTGGTGTTTACCAATTTGGGAAGCTCCCTGGGAACTTTCGTCGCCTTTCCGGTTATTGTCAAGGTATTATTGGGGGTTTCAAATTAAAAAGGTCTCAGGTGTCAGGTTTCAGGTGTCAGCAAACAGATGATCTTGGAAAAAATCCGATGTGTCTCCATTGCCCTGACACCTGAACACTGAAACCTTAATAAATTTATGGACCAACGAAATCTTCCAGGTACAACCTCCGCACGCAGAATGCGAATTGTTTTAGCCATATCCACGTCACTCCTGCTGACCGTCGCCTGCGGCGGACCGGCCATCCCTCCCGAGAAATCTACAGCGCCCCAAAGGCAATATCTGCCGCCAATGGGTTTTAGCATTCAGGTCGGTGCCTTCTCCAATATTGACAACGCCCTTCGACTGACCCGATCGTTGCAGCAACGCGGAATTAAAGCCTATCATTTTTTGCACAGTTCAGGACTGTATAAGGTGCGCTTCGCAAACTATGATACCCGGGCTGCTGCCCGCAAGCGTGGCGAGAACCTTAAGCGCCAGGGAATAATCGAAACATATTATATTGTTGATCCGCGTGACGCTGCCGCTGCAAAAGATCGGCCCGACGGCAATGCAGCCCTCCGCAAAGCAATTGTGACAACCGCCAGCCGCTATGTCGGTGTGCCGTATCGGTGGGGTGGTGAATCCCCCCGGACGGGATTTGACTGCAGTGGATTGACCATGGTTGTTTATCGAATTAACGGATTGAATCTGCCACGGTCATCCAGACAGCAATGGAATACGGGCGTATCGATTCATCGTCACCAGCTGCAAAAAGGCGATCTGGTATTCTTTGCCACAAGGGGGGGCAGTAAGGTTTCGCACGTCGGGATTTATACGGGCGGGGATAAATTTTTACATGCCCCCGGCCGGGGGCGCCGAATTCAAACCTCTTCTCTATCCAGTAGATATTACCGCAACCGTTACGTGGGGGCCAGGTCTTACCTCTAGTTTGGTTATTGGTTATCCGTTATTTGTTATGGGTTCATGCGCGTTATGCAAGGCATGCAGCTGACCGCTGTCTTCCGATTCAGGGGTTCAAGGTTCTGGGTTCAAAGGTTGAAGGGATCTGATTTCTGTGATTCGACATCTGGCTTGCGTCTGCCGTTATCTAACCTCTGAATTTTTAAACCAAGCCATAGGCACCTTTTGCCCGACACTTGAAAATGGATGGGCGAAATTCGATTACCCATAACGAATAACCAATAACTATAATTTTGCCTCCGGCAAGATTTCGACAACGGTGCGCCGAATCTTTTTTCCATTATCGAGCCTAAATGTCTTTTTAACCGTTTTTAAACGGCCTTCAGCGAACATCTGAATACATTTTGGATATAGCTCCCATTCCAGCTCCAGACCTTTTTTTCGGATAGAATCGATCGTATCTTCAGCGGTAATCGGAAAGGCCCGCTGGCCGATTATCGGCCCGGTATCTTCACCGTAATCAATAAAATGAACCGTACAGCCGCCGACCTTACAACCATAACGAAAAGTGTCTCCGTAGCCATCGACGCCGGGAAATGCCGGAAGCAAGGCTGGATGAATATTCATGATGCGGGGATTGTTACGTTCCAGATTAATTCGATCTATGAAATACGGAGACAGATTTCTCATAAAACCGGCCAGCACCAGCAGGTCAAAGGGATAAGGCGCCATCGCTTTCAGCAGCTTCGCTTCGACAGACGCCCGTGCTGTTAAGAAGTGCTTCACGCTATTGGCATCAGCCGGACCATGAACAATGGATTGCTTTGAAATAAGTTCATCAAGGTCAAAGTCAGCCGGCAGGCTTATCTTGGACGGATCCTCCTTAAACTGGCGAATAACCGCACGGTAATCGACGACAAATGAGGGAATCTGGTGTTTCGCAGCTCTTTTAAGGCCATCAGCCTTGGGATTATCTGATCCGATAAATGTCAACTGGCCATTGATATCACCGTTTTTACAAGCATCGATAATCGCCTGCAGGTTTGATCCACCCCCGGAAATCAGGGCACCGATACGAATTTTAGCTGCCATTCTCAAGACCTTTCCACTACCTGGATTTTCAGAATTTTAAATTCATTTGGTGGGTTGAGTCATAACGTTGCCAAAAACTTTAATTCAAATCAATGCTAAAGTTTTAAATACCCAATTGACACGGGTTCTAACCTTCACTACAACCGAATTCAATTTTGATCGTAAACGGGACGAGGGACGACGCTGCCCGCCGGATAATATTTTGCAACGCCCATTGCAGATCAGCGGGGAGGCAAGCCGAGGTTGACAATATAACCGCATATAACTATTATTGAATGATTGTTTAATTTCAATAAGGAAAGGATAGAAAATCATGGCAGAAGGCATCATGGAAGTGGATGACGGAAATTTTGAAACAGAAGTTTTGCAGACAGACAAGCCGGTGATGGTGGATTTTTGGGCTCCCTGGTGCGGCCCATGCAAAGCAATTGCTCCCATGGTTGAAGAACTTGCAGGTTCTTTCGGAGAGAAAGTCAAATTTGCCAAATGTAATGTGGACAACAGCCCTGTTACCCCAAGCAAATATGGGATAAAAGCGATACCCACGCTCATATTTTTCAAAAATGGCGATGTGGTCGAACAAATCACCGGAATGGTGGCAAAAGCAAAACTGGAAGAAGCCTTAAACAAGGTTGTATAACATGTGAAACAGGTAACCTATTGGAATTGCAGTATATCAGGAAACCTGAAGGTTTAAACTCATGAGGCCAATAGCCATTGGATGCCTGATGATATGGGTGGTCTTAACCGGATGTTCCTCAGTTCAGGATAAGATCGATGAATTTTTCGGAATGGAAGAAGGGGAGACCGCCGCCGAAATCGCATGGGAAGGCATGGATGCCTATGAGAGCGGAAAATATCTTAAGGCGATCGAGAAATTTCAAAAAATCAAAGATTTTTATCCTTTTTCAAAATATGCCATCCTGGCAGAATTGAAGATCGCCGATGCACATTATCAGCGTGAGGAATACGAAGAAGCCATATTTGAATACGAAAATTTTGAAAGGCTCCACCCACGCAACGAAGCCATCCCCTATGTCATATACCAGATCGGCAGGTGTTATTTCGATCAAATCGATACAACGGACCGTGATCAGACATCCGCCCGCAAAGCGCTTGAAGCGTTTCAACGCTTACAAAAACAGTTTCCCGAAGACCAATATGCTCGCAGATCAGAGGAGCACATCAGCATCGCCCAAAAAAGTCTGGCCGGTCATACCTACCGAATCGGTGTATTCTATTACAAGACCAAACATTATAAGGCCGCTTTACATCGATTTATGTCGATCATTTCAGATTATCCGGATGTCGGATATCACCAACAGGCACTTGAATACATTGCCAAGTGTGAAGCGTCAATTGCCAAGGAAGAATCAGACTAAAAAAGGCTTTACAGACCCTTTTTTTTGGTGTATTAGCCCAGTTTTTGATTTATACCGCTTTTCATAATAAGCTTCCAAATACGGAAACGCGGCATAAGTCGTTGTAGAAAAAATGTTTGAATACCGGAACGTTTTTTTGACAACCACTATAATCGATTTAGAAATATCGATTTAGACGGGAAGTCAATGACTGATAAGGAGAACTCAGAATGTCAAAAGTATGTGAAATATGTGGTAAAAAACCCATGATTGGCCATAACGTCAGCCACGCCCATAATTTGACCAAGCGTCGATTTAATCCGAATCTGCAGCGGGTGCGGACCCTTTCCGGTGGCCGGGTTAAAAAAAAGATGGTTTGTACCAGCTGTATTAAATCAGGCCAAGTCGTTAAGGCACCCTAACCGACCCGCTTGACCTCCTGAACATGCTTAACCTTTTTAACAGCGGATACAATCTTGTCTAAATGAGTGGTATCCTCCACGCCAATCGTAAAAAAACTGTCAACCATTTTGTTTTCCCGGGTCTCGGTTTTCGCATTCAGAATATTCGCGCCGAATTTGCTGATATTGCCAACCACATCGGCTAATAATCCAACCCGATCCTGGGAAATGATTCGAATTTTAACAGGATAGGTCTCAGTGACTTCCTGATTCCACTCCACCTCGATTTGCCGTTCAGGGTTCATCCGCAATGCGTTCACACAGTTTGTCCGGTGAATGGTTACCCCGTATCCCCGTGTGATGTATCCGATAATGGGATCTCCGGGGACCGGCTGGCAGCACTTGCCAAACTTGATCAGGATGTCATCCACCCCTTTTACCAATACCCCGGTTTTCGGTTTCTTCTTTCGGACCCGCTCCATCAATTTATTGAAAATCGATTCATCGACTTCCTCTTCATCGACTTTGGGGGCGAACTTGCGCAGCACCTGCAGCGGGGTGATCTTGCCATAACCCACATTGGCAATCAGGTCATCAACAGCTTTGAACCCAAATTGCTCGACGACCCGCACCATCTTTTCCGATTTGACCAGGGTGTTAAAATTCAGCCGTTCTTTTCGAAATGCCTTTTCGCACATTTCGCGGCCCAGGGTGAGGCTCCGTTCGGTCTCCTGAACTTTTATCCAGTGCCTGATTTTTGAACGCGCTTTCACCGTTTTGACAAAGTTCAGCCAATCCTTGCTCGGGTGATGGTTCTTAGAAGTAACGATTTCAACGATGTCACCGGTTTTAAGCTCATAGGGCAGCGACACCATCCGTCCGTTGACTTTTGCTCCGGTACATTGATTGCCGACTTCAGTATGAATCAAATAGGCAAAATCGACCGGTGTGGCGCCCCGTGGCAGTGTTTTGACCTCACCGCGGGGGGTAAAAACGTAAACTTCATCGGGAAAGAGGTCGATGCGGACATTCTCCATGAATTCGCCTGGATCCATGAAATTTTCCTGGTTTTCTACAAGATTCTGGATCCAGGCAAATTTTCGGCTTACATTTTCATCGACGTGCTTGCCTTCTTTATAACCCCAGTGGGCGGCAATCCCGGCCGTGGCGACTCTATCCATCTCCCATGTACGGATCTGTATTTCAATGCGCTCTCCAACCGGTCCAATTACCGTTGTATGCAGGGACTGGTACATATTCGTCTTCGGACGCCCGATATAGTCTTTAAACTTATGATCGATCGGCTTCCATAGTGAATGGATGTGGCCCAGAGCCTCGTAACACTGCGGTACCGTAGCCAGAATGATCCTAAAGGCAATAATGTCATAGATTTCCTCAAAGGGAAGGTTTTGGGAAATCATTTTGTTATAAATACTGTAAAAATTTTTGCTGCGGCCCAGCACCTCACAGTTTAACTTGGCTTCATCCATAACTTCCTTAATGTAGCCTTTTACCGTTTCGATGTATTTTTCACGCTCAGTCTTGGATTTGCTGACAGCATTTTCTATTCTGGCATATTCATCCGGCAGGACATACTTAAAGGAAGATTCTTCGAGCTCATTTTTCATCCAGTAGATTCCAAGACGGGCTGCGATGGGTGCGTAAATATCGAGGGTTTCCCGGGCAATTTCCTTTCTTTTGTCGGGAGTGTGAAACTGCAAGGTGCGCATATTGTGCAAGCGGTCGGCCAGTTTGATGAGAATGACCCGAATATCGTCCGCCATGGCCAAGAACATTTTGCGGATGCTTTCGGCCTGGCGGGCCCGGGAACTCCCAAATGAAAGACTACCGAGTTTGGAGACGCCGGATACGATATGCATGATTTCCGGGCCAAACAGGGTTTTAATTTCTTTTGGAGTGGCGGGTGTATCCTCAATGACGTCATGTAAAATACCCGCAGCTACGCTTTCGGGGTCCAATCTCATATCAGCGAGAATTCCGGCCACCTCAAGCGGGTGAGACAGGTAAGGTTCACCGGAAAGCCGCACCTGGCCTTCGTGAACCCGCGCTGAATAAATGTAGGCCCGTTCAATGATATCCAGGTCGGCATCAGCTGCGTAATCGGTAACCTTATCGACTATATCATTAATCCGGATCAAGGCAGGCTGTTCGTTATTGGTTATGGGTTATTGGTTATTCATATAAATGAGCTAAAATTGAAAATGATCTAAAATGCCTAAAAATAAGGAATTCTGTCATTTTTATTTGCTTCACCGCAGAGACGCAGAGCCCGCAGAGGTTTTTATAAAGAAATTTTCTCTTTGCGCTCTCTGCGTCTCTGCGGTGAGTTATAACTTTAGGCACTTTAGCTCATTTTAGTCATTTTAGGCACTTCTTACTTTAGGGCACCTTTAGAACTCTTATTCTCTGTCTTTGAAGATAACCTGCTATTTTTAGTATTACGCCTAGTAAGCTTTCGCGAATACGACCGGCCTCTCGCTGGCCTTGCCGCAGCATATACAGCGTCCGTTATCTTTTTCGCTTTCAAACGGAATGCAACGAATGGTCACAGCGAGATCCTCCTTTATTTTTGATTCACATTTTTCTGAACCGCACCAACCGGAAACGGCAAAGCCTCCGTGGATTTCGGGCTTATTCTCGTCCCGCGGTGTAAAGAATTCATAAAACGCCTTTTTATCCTCAATGTCAAGGGTGTGTTCCTGGCGATAGGTCAGGGCCCGCTGGAATATGCCGTCCTGGATTTCATCCAGAATTGCGGTTATTTCAGCCACGAATTGGTCCCTTTTGAAAACGTTTTTTTCATTGGGCGCTTTGTCCCGTCGTCCGACGTAAACCGAGTTTTCGGCGATATCCCGGGGACCGATCTCCACCCGCACCGGGATCCCCTTTTTAATCCAATCCCATCCGCGAGCCCCCCCGATTTCGCGATCATCAATTTCCACAACGAGGCGACGATGGTGATAGCGTTTATCCGCCAGTTCCCGGGCGAGCTTCTCGCTAAAATCCATTACCGGTTCTCGATCTTCAGGTTTTCGAATGATGGGCAAAAGCACGACATGAGCCGAGGCAACTTTGGGCGGCAAGATGATGCCATCATCATCGCCGTGGTTCATAATGAGCCCGCCGATCAGGCGGGTGGATGTTCCCCAGGAAGTCGTCCAGGCGTATTCTTCGTTTTCTGCAGCCGATTGAAACTTAATCTCCGAGGCCCGGGCAAAATTTTGTCCCAGAAAATGCGAGGTGCCGGCCTGCAGGGCTTTTCGATCCTGCATCATGGCTTCGATGCAGAGCGTATCCACTGCCCCGGGGAACCGCTCAGACGGCGACTTGTGGCCCCGAATAACCGGCATGGCCAGGTATTCTTCGGCACAGGTCGTATAAACATCCAGCATCATCTGGGTACGCTCTAAAGCCTCTTCCGCCGTTGCGTGTACGGTGTGTCCCTCCTGCCACAAAAATTCGCTGGTTCTTAGAAATATGCGGGTCCGCATTTCCCAGCGCACCACATTGGCCCACTGGTTGATGAGAATCGGCAAATCGCGATAGCTGCTCACCCATTTTGAAAATGAATCTCCGATAATTGTCTCAGAGGTCGGGCGCACAACCAAGGGTTCCGCCAGCCGCCCGGCAGGCTCTAGACCCCCGCCAAGGGCCTTTTCCAACCGATGATGGGTAACCACGGCACATTCCTTCGCAAAGCCTTCAACATGTTCGGCCTCTCTTTCAAAAAAGCTCAAAGGGATGAAAAGGGGAAAGTAAGCATTTTTAACCCCGGTCGCTTTGAACAGGTTGTCCATGGCCTGCATGATGTTCTCCCACAGGGCATAACCCCAGGGTTTAATCACCATACATCCCCTGACCGGTGATCGCTCCGCCATATCCGATGCTTTAATTACCTGTTGGTACCATTCCGGATAATCCTCATTCCGTGTCGGTGAAATCGCTGTCTTGACCTGCTTTGCCATGTTTCGCCTTTCGCTGGTTCGCAGAAATGGTTTCAAAACCCCAGATCAGGTTTCTCGCTTTAATGCGGGATTACACATCTTGATTTTAACAAATAAGGTGTGCATCAAGGGCTCCGCTTGCAAGCGGGGAGATGGGGTTTTGAAACCAATTCTAATTATCCTGACCATCGCTATCTATATCTTTTACATACTCGCGCACCTCGTGCAAAAGAACATCCACCAGTTTCTCCTGGGCAAATTTTTTAACGATCTTGCCCTTCCGAAAAAGGACCCCATTGCCGTCCCCACCGGCGATGCCAATATCCACCTCCCTGGCTTCTCCCGGACCGTTGACCACACAGCCCATGATCGCGATTTTAACCGGCTCGGCTGTGGTCATCAACGCTTTTTCTACCCGCTCGACAATATCAAACAGTTCGATATTGCAACGCCCGCAGGTCGGGCAAGAGATAATTTCCGGCCCGCGGCGGCGAATGTCCAGTGCTTTCAGGATTTCGTATCCAACCCGCACTTCTTCCACCGGATCACGGGTCAGGGAAACCCTGATAGTGTCGCCAATACCCTCGGCTAAAAGCATCCCGATTCCCAGAGCAGATTTAACGATGCCTGAATAAAGTGCGCCGGCCTCGGTTACACCGACATGCAGCGGCAGATCGGTCTTTGAAGACAGAAGCCGATAGGCCTCCAAGGTGCGCGGAACATCGGATGCCTTTAGGGAAATCTTAATCTGGTGAAAGTCTAACGATTTTAATAATTCAACATGACGCAACCCGCTTTCCACCATACCGGCCGCTGTAACGCCATTATATTTTTTTAGAATATCTTTTTCAAGGGAACCGGAATTGACCCCAATGCGAATGGGAATATTAAATTCTTTGGCACAGTCCACCACGGCTTTTACTTTTTTGATCCCGCCGATGTTACCGGGATTCAATCTGAGCCCATCCGCTCCCGCTTTGGCGGCGGCAATCGCGAGCCGGTAATTGAAATGAATGTCCGCAATCAGCGGGATATGGATTTGCTTCTTAATTGCCGAGAGCGCTTCAGCGGCCTCCTGGTCCGGAACGGCGACGCGCACGATTTCACAGCCGGCCTCCTGCAAACGCAGGATCTGGGCAACGGTAGCGGCGATATCCTGGGTTGGCGTGTTGGTCATGGATTGTACGCTAATGGGTGCGGATCCGCCTACTTTTACCTTGCCGACCGCTATCTGACGCGTCTTTTTTCGGTTGATCTTTGACACTTTCATAAAAATACTTATATTTTCAAACAGTTATAATTAAGTCCAACAGATGGATACTCACCCGCAGGCCTGTCTGCCGCGGTTGTTTACGGGATCGTCAGATTGCATTCATAAATAAAATTATGATATAGTGCTTCAAATTAACAGACACACGCTGATTATTCAAGTAAAATAGAACCTTAAAACGTTGCTGCGCACAGGCTGTCTGCCGGTAACCGCCAAACCGGTTCCTCCCGGCAGGAACACCGGCAGCGATTGTCACTCAACCCTAAACGTGTGGAGATGAAAATGACGCGCCAGAAAGGTCAAAAATTTGCCGACAAACACGGATCGGACGCCCAAATAAATGAACGCATAAAAGACCAAATTGACCGCCGGAAAAAGAATGATGAACTTCCCTGTGCCCTGGCATTTAAAATCGCCGAAGAACTGAATGTTCCAGCGGCTGAGGTTGGGAAAACAGCTGATTTGCTGGAAATCGTGCTGGTAAAATGCCAGCTGGGATTATTTGGCTATTCGCCTGAAAAAAAGATTGTAAAGCCCAAAACATCCGAAGATCAAGATCTGGAAAGCACCATTCTGGATTCACGAGTTGACGGCAAACTTTCCTGCGAAAAAGCCTGGGAAATTGCCCGCAGTTTTGGAGTTCCCAAAATGACGGTCAGCGCAGTTTGTGAACATCATAAAATCAAAATTGTACCCTGCCAGCTGGGCGCTTTTTAGAAGTGGCTTCAAAACCCCATCTCCCCGCTTGCAAGCGGAGCCCCTGATGCACACCTTAATTTGTTAAAATCAAGATGTGTAAGACCGCGTTCAGGCGGGAAACCGGATCTGAGGTTTTCAAACCAATTCTACGCATTTTGTATTTAAGATTGTTCTTATTTGAGTCGATAATATCTATATCGGCAATGCGGTGGCGAAGGGTCTTGAATATTATACAACATATTGAAATTTTTCATAATTTATTAAAGCAGGGCTCGGTATTGTGAGTTGGTCAGCAGCGAATAACATTTTAAGGGAAAAAACCGGTTTTCAGATAACCATCCTCATCCTGTGGGGTGTTATCGGGTATTATGTCTTTAGCCCGGTTATCGATGCCCACCGGTTTATTACCCTGAAAAGAATCCAGAAATCCGGAGAAATAACGGTTGTGACCCGCAATACGGCCTATTCTTATTATATTTACCGGGATCAGCCGATGGGATTTGAGTATGAAATGGCGCAGGCTTTTGCCGAATATCTGGGTGTTCGAATGCAGGTAAAGGTGCTTGATCGATGGGAAGACATGGTGACGGCCTTAAATGACGGGTCGGCTGCATTTATCGCCGCCAGTTCGCCGATTATACCCAAATGGCAACCCCGGGTTGCCTTTTCGGATGGATACATGGAAGTCGCGCAACAGATTATAACCCACCGCAAAAATGCACGTATCGAAAGCATCGAAGATCTTTCCGGCAAAACCATTGATGTCAGAAAAGGAAGCGTTTATCAGAAGCGCCTGCTGGAGCTGAAAAATCAGGGAATTGATCTGGCGATCCGCCTGCACGATGACCTGCCCACAGAAGAACTCATCCAGAAAGTGGCCGATGGTGAAATCAATTTCACGATTGCCAACAGCAACATTATTTTAATCAATCAGCGCAGCTTCCCGGGGGCTTTCAGTGCGGGATCGATTAACGACCGTATTCAGCTGGGCTGGGCGGTAAATCCAAAATCGAATGAGTTGCTTGAGCGCATCAACGCGTTTTTAAAATTGATCAAAAAAAACGGCAAATTCGATGCGATCTACAGCAAATACTATGGAGACAATCAGGACTTTAATTACGTGGATTTAAAGGCTTTTCACAGAAGAGTAAAAGCCAGGCTTTCCCGTTACAGTCCATTTATCAAGGTAGCCGCCAAAAAACATGGATTTGACTGGCGACTCATTGCCGCTCAGATGTATCAGGAGTCGCACTTAAATCCCTGGGCCAAGAGCCGGGCCGGCGCACGGGGGCTGATGCAAATTATGCCCAGAACAAGCAAAAGCCTGGGGGTAACCGATCTATTCGATCCGGTACAAAACATTAATGCCGGTGTTCAGCATCTAAAAAATCTGTATGAACATTTTGGCAAGGTCAAAGGTGAGGACCGGTTGTTGATCTCCCTGGCGGCCTACAATATCGGTCAGGGGCATATCCAAGATGCCCGTAATCTCGCAAAAAAGAGGGGACTTGACCCAAACAAATGGGATTCTCTTACCAAAACGCTTCCCCTGCTTAGGTATAGAAAATACTATAAAAACACCAAGTACGGCTTTTGCCGGGGCAATGAACCCATCCGATACATCAAACAGATTATGATCTATTACGATGTTTTGAAGAAGCAAGGTTTCGAGTACAAAACCGCGCAAGCCAAATTATAAAATCCCAAATTACAAGCACCAAATTACAAATAAATCTCAATATTCAATGATCCAAACATGTTTGGAATTTGGAATTTTGGTCATTGTGATTTGTTTGCTATTTGTCTTTTGTGATTTGGGATTTTATTAGATGCTCTTTGCCCTCTAATACACCGCATTCACCCCCACAAAAGGATTATGTTGCTTTTCGTGCCCGATGGTCGTCTCCGGTCCATGCCCGGTGTACACCCGGACATCATCGGCCAGTGTAAATAATTTATCCTGGATACTTGATTTCAAGGTTGCAAAATCCCCACCCGGAAAATCGGTGCGTCCGATCGACCCGGCGAACAGCGTATCGCCCACAAAGACATGGCCATTGGCAAATAGAGATACGCCACCCGGGGTATGCCCCGGGGTATGAATCACTTTCAGCGTGATCCGGCCGAAGGTGATGCTATCACCTTCAGCTATGGTGCGGTCAGGGGGTGGCGAGTCTTCTGCTGAGAGGCCCCAGTTGGCGGCGCTGGCGGATATCTGTCCCAGCATGGGTGCATCCAGTGCGTGGATTAAAATCGGGGCATTTGTGGCCGCATGTATCCCTTTGTTGGCACTGACATGATCAAAATGACCATGTGTGTTGATAATAGTTTTGACGTTTAAATCTGAATCGGCCACCGATTGCAGAATTTTATCGGCCTCATCGCCGGGATCGATTACCGCAGCTTCCAAGGTTTCTGGGCAGCCGACAACAAAGCAATTTGCCATAATCGGACCCACAGGTAACGTTTTGATAATCATCAGGTCAGCCTCCAGTGTCTATTAATTTCGGATTTCGGATTGGGGATTGCGGATTGGTTATGCTGCCAGACAATCCAGTTTGCTAAAAGCGTTCAACAATGCGCTTAGAAAATTCAATCTAATTCACTCAGAAGAATCGGTTGCGGTTTCAGCAGGTTGTTCTATCGGGATTTCTCCTTTTTCGATGGCGATGCGAATGCTGTCTATAATTCCGTTGATAAATGCACCGGATTCTTCCGTACCGAATTTCTTGCCAACATCGATGGCTTCATTGATGGATACCTTGGGCGGAATATCATGGCAGAACAGCATTTCGAATACGGCAACCCGCATGATATTCCGATCCACACAGGACATACGGTGGACTCTCCAGTTTTTGGAGAACCGTTCAATGAGGATGTCGATTTGCGGCTTGGCCTCTAAAACACCTGTCACCAGCTTGATAAAAAATGGCCGCGCCTTTTGGGGCGGGGTAAAATTCTCACAGAAACGCTCCAGCATTTGCGGTGAAGCGCTCTGGCTGGCATCCATATAAAAGAGCGCCTGCATCGCCAATTCTCGCGCTCTTCGACGGGTTCCCATGACTAAAACTATCCCACGACTTCAAACAGGTTCGCCATTTCAACAGCAGTCATCGCCGCACTCCAGCCTTTGTTGCCGGATTTGGTGCCGGCGCGTTCGATGGCCTGTTCGATGGTGTCGGTGGTGATGACACCGAAAATGACCGGCACTTCCGATTCCAAACTGACCTGTGCGATTCCTTTGGACACTTCGGCGCTCACATAATCAAAATGCGGGGTCGCGCCGCGGATGACGGCGCCCAGACAAATAACAGCATCAAATCCCTTTTTCTTTGTGATTCTTTTCGCCACCAGCGGGATTTCAAATGATCCCGGAACCTTAATGATTTTGATGTCGTTATCCTTGGCTCCGGAGCGCACCAGCGCATCAACGGCACCGCTCAGAAGTTTTTCGGTAATAAAATCATTAAATCGACTCACCACAATGACAAACTTTTTACCTTCTGCATTTAAATGGGCTTCGAGAGTCTTCGCCATAAAAACTCCTTTCAGTGTAACGGATCGTTAAAATGGAAATCGCCAAAAGCGGTAATAAACTGCGAAATGTTATTGGCCTGCGATCGCTAGGGTGTGGCATCAACATTCAATAGATGCCCCATCTTTAACTTCTTACATTCCAGATAACACTTGTTGTGTATATTAGCCGGAATTTCAATCGGGACCTGTTCAACAATACTCAGCCCGTAACCGTCAAGACCGACCATTTTTTTGGGGTTGTTGGTCATCAGCCGCATTTGTCGGACCCCAAGATCGACCATGATTTGAGCCCCGATACCGTAATTGCGCATGTCCGGTTTAAATCCAAGCTCTTCGTTGGCCTCAACGGTATCCAGCCCCTGGTCCTGAAGGGCATAGGCTTTGATCTTGTTAACCAGGCCAATGCCGCGCCCCTCCTGACGAATATAAAGCAGAACACCGCTGCCTTCCTTTTCAATCATATTCATGGCCTGATTCAGCTGCAGACCGCAATCGCATCGTAGGGAGCCGAAAATGTCCCCGGTCAGACACTCTGAGTGTACCCGCGCCAATATCGGTTTTTCCGGATCAATGTCCCCTTTAACCATGGCGATGTGCAATAGGTTGTCGATATCGTTTTCATACACGATGGCCTTGAAATCACCGGCAATCGAAGTTGGAATAATCGTTTCTGCCGCCCGATGCACAAATGATTCGGTGCGCAGCCGGTATTCAATCAAATCGGCAATGGTACAAATTCCGACGCCATGCTTTTCGCTGAACTTTTCAAGCGCCGGCATACGGGCCATGGTGCCATCTTCGTCCATAACCTCGCAAATCACTCCGGCGGGTTTGCGGCCAGCCAGGCGGGCAAGATCGACCGAGCCTTCGGTTTGACCGGCTCGAACGATCGACCCCCCGGCTTTTGCTCTTAAAGGGAATATATGCCCGGGTCGCACCAGATCCCTTGGCTGGCAATCATCAGCAACAGCCGTCAAAATTGTCGTCGCGCGGTCTTGTGCCGAAATGCCGGTGGTCACCCCGCAGCGGGCCTCAATCGTCACCGTGAAACCGGTTCCGAAAGGTGAGGTATTATTGTCGACCATCGGGGGCAGATCCAGGGAATCGCATTTCTCCGCGGTCATGGCGAGGCAAACAAGACCTCTGCCGTATTTTACCATAAAATTGATGGCCTCCGGCGTTACACTTTCGGCCGCCATGCAGAGATCACCCTCGTTTTCGCGGGCTTCATCATCCACCAGGATGACCATCTTGCCATCCTTGATATCGCGAATGGCTTGTTCAATTGTCAGAAGTGGCATGGGTTAATCGTCTCCTAAAAATTTTCTAATGAAAAGGGCCGCATTGACTCATTTTGTTTTGGGATACAGATCCGCTTTTCTATAAAAATCCGGATTTTGCCAGAAATTCCATGTCAATAGCGCTGGATTCCTTTGTTTTTTTATCGCTGGGCATGGAACCGGCCTGGGTAAAGCGTTCGACATACTTGCCGATCATATCAGTTTCAATATTAACCGGATCCCCATTTTGTTTCATTCCGATGGTGGTTTTCTCGGCTGTATGCGGAATAATGCTGACCGTGATACGCGCGGGTTCGCAGGCGTTGATGGTCAAACTGATACCGTCAACGGCAACTGATCCTTTGTGGATCATATAGCGAGAAAGGGCCTCCGGTATTCCAATGCTCACCATAACCGCATTTGCGACTCTTTTGTGCTCCTGGATGACACCGATACCGTCGACATGCCCCAAAACCAGGTGTCCGTCAATGCGGTCGGACAGTCGCATCGCCCTTTCAAGGTTTAAGCGGTCACCCTGCTTGGCCCCCCCGAACGTGGACACTTCCAGTGTCTCGGGCGATAGATCCGCCTCAAACCGTTTGAGGCCGACTTTTACAACCGTCAGGCAGGCACCGTTGACCGCAATGCTGTCGCCGACCCTGGTTTGATCTAGCGTGAAGTCCGCATCAACGGTCAGGCGCTTTCCCTGGCCGGCAGGGCCGATCCCGCTGAGGGTGCCCAGACCTTCAATAATCCCTGTAAACATATTTATGTCCGTTGTACTTTGTTCGTGGCTCGTCGCACAAGGCATTTAGAACCTATCTTATAAATTCCGTTATCGAGGACGAGCACGAGTACGGGTACGAAATTAGGCAACCTTCTACTTCTCGTACTCGTCGTCGTCCTCGTACTCGTCCTTGATTACGACGACCGAACCAACTTCAATATAACAACAATATTGGAATATACAACTGACCACTAACCACAAACAACTAACTGATATACCCTTCGATCATCACATCATCATCAAATCGTTGAACGCGAATGTGCTTAACCCGGATGCAGTCTTCCATCAGTTCCGGTCCCGGTCCCTGACAGATGGGAATGCCGTCATCGCCGCCCAAAATTTTTGGGGCGTAAAAAAAGAAGACTTTATCAACAATACCACTGCTAAGGGCCGAGGTGATAACACGACTCCCCCCCTCGATCAAAAGGCTGGTGATGTCCATTTTACCCAAACGATCCAACAGAGGCGGCATTTCAATACCATCGTTTTTGACCGGCAGTTCGAGGAAGCGTACGCCATTTTTTTCAAGGGCTCTTTTTTTCTTTGCATCTACTCCATTACCGGTGACAAGGATCGTATCAGAATTGGATTCCAGCTGCAATATTCTGGCGCCAGTGGAGATAGACAGATGGGTATCAAGGATGATTCGAACAGGATCCAGGCCGTCCTCCGAATCCAGCCGGGTTGTTAAGCTCGGATCGTCGGCCTGAATTGTCCCGACACCCACCATAATGGCATCCACGGCATGTCGAAGCTGATGGACGAATTTGCGCGCCTTTTCTCCTGTCACCCACTTGGAATCGCCGCTGCGGGTCGCAATGCGCCCGTCCAGGGTCGCGGCACATTTAAGAAGCACAAAGGGTTGCTTTGTATAAACATATTTTACAAAGGCTTCATTCAGTTTTTTAGCCGGTTCTTCACAAACCCCGATACGTACCTCAATACCATGCTTTTTTAAGAAAACAGCCCCGCCGCCGGCTTTGCTATGGGGATCCTCCATAGCGACGACGACCCGTTTGATACCGGCCTCTAAGATCTTACGTGTGCACGGTGGTGTCCTGCCGGTGTGATTGCAGGGCTCTAGATTTACGTAAAGCGTGGCGCCTGAGGTTTGGGAGCCGGCATCTTCAATGGCATTCACCTCGGCATGGGCAAGACCGACGGCCTGATGGTATCCGCGGCCTTTCACTTTACCATCTTTCACAACCACAGCACCGACCATCGGATTCGGCGATGTATAACCTTGCCCCTTTTGGGCAAGGTCGATGGCCATCTTCATAAAATATTCGTCATCCATTGTTCTCTGACATCTGTCCTCTGACGCCTATTGCTCCTGTTTACTGAGCAGGGTTTTAAGCTCGGAGACAAAATCATTGACATCTTTAAATTCCCGGTAAACCGAGGCAAACCGGACATAGGCCACATCGTCAAGCTCATGAAGCATCGTCATGATCTTTTCCCCGAGAAAAGAAGCCGGTATTTCCTTTTCCCCGGTTTCTCTTAAATCCCGTTCCAGATCATCTATAAATTCTTCAATCACATTTATGCTGATGTTGCGCTTCTGGCAGGCCTTCTTCAGGCCGGAACGTACTTTTTCTCTATTGAATACTTCGCGCCGACCGTCTTTTTTAACGATCATAATGGGAATTTCTTCAATATGCTCGTAAGTTGTGAATCTGCGGCTGCAGACGATGCATTCCCGACGTCTGCGAATAACACTGGCATCTTTGCTCAACCTGGAATCAATGACTTTGTTGTCAATTTCTCCACAGTACGGACACTTCATGAGTCTTCTCCCTGCTGCTGGGTTACAAGATGTGTGAGTTCTATTTCTGCTTCCTTTAACATGTCTTGCGACAGTTCATCTGCATAGCCCGAATGGTAATAGATCGCTTTGATACCCGCATTGATGATCATCTTCGCACAGATAGAACAGGGTAAATTCGTACAAAACAGACTGGCACCCTTCAGCGACACGCCGTGATAGGCTGCTTGAATGATCGCATTTTGTTCGGCATGAATCCCCCGGCATAATTCATGCATTTTGCCGGATTCGACGTTTCGCATTTCCCTTAAACATCCAACCTCTTTACAGTGTCGAACACCGGAAGGCGCCCCGTTATAACCGGTTGAGAGGACCCGTTTGTCCTTTACGATAATTGCGCCCACAGATCGCCTCAGACAAGTGGAACGTTTGGCTACAAGCTGAGCGATATCCATAAAATAGTCTTCCCATGAGGGGCGAGAATCATCATGTGCCATGAAGTTAAATGCCTCCGCGTGTTCAAATTTAGCCCAGTATTAACCTGAAAGGCCCTCCACATTAAATACGCTCGAAAAAGATTAACTTTTGATAATATATGTCAAACGAAATTACCGCAAGAAAAAAAAGGCAGGGCAAAATGCGCCCTGCCGTTCTAGCTTGCCATTCTAAATGATTAGCCCCAAGCACCCGTAGTCAGATGACAGAAAACAGAAGACAGAGGTCAGCAGGCCGAAATCAGATGACGGACCACGAATTTGACATTAACATATTTAAAACATCGCATCAGATTTCTGTTTTCTGTGCGCTGACCTCTGACATCGGACCTCTGTGCTCTGCGGTTATCCTTTCTGGCCTTTGCTGTCCTCGCGGACGACCAGCTCACAGTAAGGATCGCCGTCAAGAATATTTTTCAAATGTACATATTTATAATCCGGGTTGAATTCTTTCATTTTAGCCTGATCGACCAAACAATACAGGCGGGCGGCATTACGATCCCCTATATCAAGCCACACTTCAGCCAGGGGACAATGATACACACGTAACCGTTCTTCATCATCCACCTTGATCGTCTGGCTATTAAAAGCCAGCTCCGGCAAATCGCTTTCAAAATTCTCGGGTGTCAATGCCTGCCCCTTTTCCAGCGCTTTTTGCTTGGCCACCTTTCCGATATGGCTACCGTAAGCTTCGATGGCTTTTTCAATCAACTGATTGCCTTTTTTTTTACCGATAGAAGCACGACTAAATTTAACATAAACTCAACCGGTTCGGTGTCAAGGCATGCATCGGGGTGAAGTGGGATCGGGATGTCTGATTTTGGATTTTAGATTTTGGACTGTGAATTACAGATAAAACAGTCTTGTGTGAGTATCAAAACCCGCTAATCGGCAACCCAAGGCGGCTATTCATCGGTAAATTTTTTCAAAAGCAAGGTCGCGTTGGTACCGCCAAATCCAAAAGAATTGGTCATGGCCACTTTGACCGGGGTCTGGCGGGCGGTGTTGGGCACATAGTCCAGGTCACATTCCTCCGCCTGGTTTTCATAATTGATCGTCGGCGGAATCATATCGTGATACACACTTAGGGCGGTAAACACCGTCTCAATCCCGCCGGCGCCGCCCAGCAAATGACCGGTCATCGATTTGGTGGAACTGATTGCCAATTTGTACGCATGGTCTTTGAATACCGTTTTGACCGCCCGGGATTCATACAGGTCATTGAGTTCGGTGGAGGTTCCATGTGCGTTGATATAATCCACGTTTTGATAACCGATGCCGGCATCATCTAATGCCACCTGCATGCAACGTACAGCGCCGTCACCATCCGGACAGGGGGAGGTCATATGGTAACCGTCTCCGGTCAGTCCGAAACCGACAAACTCGGCATAAATATCGGCTCCCCTTTCAAGGGCACAATCAAGGGCTTCCAGGATCATGATGCCGCAACCTTCACCGATCACAAAGCCGTCACGGTCCCGATCAAAAGGTCGC
>JASFIU010000019.1:0-24118 GCA_050122495.1 Desulfobacterales bacterium
TATTAACGAATAATGGAGGTAAATAATGGCAAAACATAAAACCCCGTTGTTGGACCAGCTTGAAAGCGGGCCGTGGCCAAGCTTTGTTTCGGATTTGAAACAACAGGCCGAAGTCAGGGCAAAAAATAAGGAAAAGATCGAATTTCAGATTCCGGAAGATGTCGTTGAAGATCTCCTGGGCGTGATGGAACTTTCTTTCAAACACGGTAGAACCCATTGGAAACACGGCGGAATCGTCGGCGTATTCGGCTATGGCGGCGGTGTTATCGGTCGCTATTGTGACCAGCCCGAGGAGTTTTCAGGTGTGGCGCACTTTCACACCATGCGTGTCGCCCAGCCGGGTGGTAAATTTTATACCGCTGAATATTTACGGCAGCTCTGTGATCTGTGGGATTTCCGCGGCAGCGGCATTACCAACATGCACGGCTCCACCGGCGACATTATTTTCTTGGGTACGACAACCCCTCAGCTGGAAGAAATCTTCTATGAGATGACCCACAACCTCAACCAGGATCTGGGTGGCTCCGGTTCAAACCTGCGGACACCCTCGGATTGCATCGGCCAGGCGCGTTGCGAATACGCCTGCTACGACACTCAGGCTCTTTGCTATCATCTCACCCAGGAATATCAGGACGAGCTGCACCGGCCGGCATTTCCGTATAAGTTCAAATTTAAATTTGACGGCTGCCCCAACTGCTGTGTGGCGTCGATCGCCCGTGCGGACATGTCCTTTATCGGTACCTGGAAAGATGACATCCGCATTGATGAAGAAGCGGTCCAGGCTTATATCGGCGGTGAGATTGCACCCAACGCCAACGACCACAGCGATCGCGACTGGGGTGCATTCGATATTCAGAAAGAAGTCATTGATCTTTGTCCCACCGAGTGCATGTGGATGGAAGGCGGTAAGCTGAAAATCGACAGCAAAGAATGCAACCGCTGCATGCACTGCATCAATGTCATGCCCCGGGCGCTGCGAATCGGAAAGGATACCGGCCTTTCAATCCTGGTCGGTGCCAAGGCCCCGATTCTCGATGGTGCCCAGATGAGTTCCATGCTGGTTCCCTTTGTCCCGGCCGAGGAACCCTACGACGAAATCAAGGAAGTCATCGAGGCGATCTGGGATTGGTGGATGGAAGAAGGCAAGAACCGCGAGCGGCTCGGCGAGCTGATGAAACGCCAGGGCTTCCAGAAACTGCTGGAGGTTACCGGCATCGATCCCGATCCGCGCATGGTTCAGGAGCCGCGATCCAACCCGTACATTTTCTGGAAAGAAGATGAGGTGCCGGGTGGATTCACACGAGACATCAACGAATTTAGAAAATATCATCAGAGATAGGGGGACAAGACCATGGCATTTGTATCATCAGGTTACAATCCTGACAAACCGATGGAAAACAGAATTTCCGATATCGGTCCTCGAAAATACGACGATTTTTATCCGCCGGTAATTGCCAAAAACAAGGGCAAATGGCTGTATCATGACGTCATTAAACCCGGTGTTCTGGTACATGTGGCTGAATCCGGCGACAAAATATGGACGGTGCGCTGCGGTGGAGCGCGACTCATGAGCACCACCCACATCCGCGAGATCTGCGAAATTGCGGAAAAGCATTGTGACGGCTATTTGCGTTTTACAACCCGCAACAACATTGAGTTCATGGTGGCCGATGAAAGCAAAGTCGATCCGTTGATCAAAGATCTTGAAAGCCGCAAGTTTGACGGCGGCAGTTTCAAGTTCCCGGTGGGCGGCACCGGCACATCCATCACCAACATCGTACACACCCAGGGCTGGCTCCATTGCCATACACCGGCCACCGATGCTTCCGGTCCGGTCAAGGCCACCATGGATGTGCTCTTTGATTACTTCAAAGAGCATCGGCTGCCGGCCAAACTGCGCGTGTCGCTGGCCTGCTGCCTGAATATGTGCGGTGCGGTGCATTGTTCCGATATCGCCATCCTGGGCTACCACCGCAAACCGCCCATGCTGGATCATGAATATCTGGACAAGATGTGCGAAATCCCGCTGGCCATTGCGGCCTGCCCGACGGCAGCAATTAAGCCGGCCAAGGTCGAGGTCGGAGGGGAGAAGCTCAAAAGTGTGGCCGTCAATGAGCCCCGCTGTATGTTCTGCGGCAACTGCTACACCATGTGCCCCTCCATGCCGCTGGCCGACACGGAGGGTGACGGCATCGTCATTATGGCCGGTGGTAAGGTCTCCAACCGCATCAGCGCACCCAAGTTTTCCAAGGTGGTTGTGGCCTTTATTCCGAATGAACCGCCCCGCTGGCCCAAAACCACCGAGGTCATCAAACAAATCGTGCAGGCCTATGAGAAAGGCGCCAACAAGTACGAGCGTCTGGGAGAATGGGCCGAGCGCATCGGATGGGAAAGATTCTTCGAAAAATGCGAGCTAGAATTTACCCACCATCTGATCGATGATTTCCGCGATCCGGCTTACTTCACATGGCGCCAGACCACGCAATTTAAGTTTTAAGCGTTAATTTAACCTGCAGGGGGCATACCTTACGGGGTGTCCCCTGCATTTTGCTGAAAAGAGGAAAATTATGGCTCTGGATTACGAGGAATCAAAAACCAAAATAACAGAAGCATTACAAAAAAAATTGAAAACCAAGTCCAAATTTTATTTTAATGACCTGGCCAAAATTTTAGAAGCCAAACCCCGCGAGGCCAAGAAAGTCATTAACCGGATGGTGCAGGAAGAGGTCCTGGAGTACTGGTCCAGCGGCAGCACGTCGTTATACGGGCTCAAAGGCACCGGGAAACAGGCACACGCCGAAGAGGAAGACTAAAATCGGGGCCGGGCGTTACGTTTTTAATTTTTGAACACCATTTCAAAACAGCTGCAAATAACGGATTTTCCCCGAATCATGGTTGCCGCTTTGCGCGGTGGTTCGGGCAAAACCATTCTTTCCATCGGACTGATCGCTGCGTGGAAAAAGCGAAACCAATCCATCGCACCCTTTAAAAAAGGTCCGGACTATATTGATACGGGCTGGTTGGCCCTGGCGGCCGGCCGGCCCTGTTACAATCTGGACACCTTTCTCTTAGATACCGACCATATCCTGCAATCTTTTCTGAGCCACACCCTAAAAGATGATATTGCCGTCATCGAGGGCAACCGCGGGCTTTATGACGGTATCGATCTGGCCGGCAGCACCAGCACGGCCGAACTGGCCAAATTGCTCCAGACACCGGTTTTGCTGTGCGTGGATTGTACCAAGATCACCCGGACCATGGCGGCCGTCATTTCCGGTTTAACTCAATTTGATCCGGATGTGATGATTAAAGGGATCGTTCTCAACCGGGTGGCGGGAACCCGCCACGAACGCATCCTGCGGGACAACATCGAACACTATTGCGGCATTCCGGTTCTGGGCGCCATACCCAAATTGAGAAACCAGATTTTTCCGGAACGCCATATGGGTCTGGTGCCCACCCCCGAACATGACTGGGCCGCCGAATCAATTGATGCTGCCGCGCAAATCGCCGGCGAACACATCGATTTAGACGCGGTTTATGAACTCACCCGGGATCTCCCGCAGCTCGATGTCGAGGACATAGGACAGAGGACAGAATACAGAGAACCGAAAACAGAAAACAGAAGTCAGAGAACCCCTTCTGAATCCGATAGGCCCAAAATTGGTATCATAAAGGATTCCGCGTTTCAGTTTTACTACCCGGAAAACATCGATGCGCTCGAGGAAGCCGGTGCCGAGATGGTTTTCATCAGCCCTTTGGCCGACAAAACCCTGCCCGGATTGGATGCACTCTATATTGGCGGCGGATTTCCAGAAACGCATGCGAAAGAGCTGGCGCAGAATGAAGGCTTTCGAAAAGAGCTCAAGGCCCTGGCCGAAGACGGCCTGCCGATCTACGCCGAATGCGGCGGTTTAATGTATCTGGGGGAAGAACTGGTGCTGGAAGGGGAATTCTATCCCATGGCCGGCGTATTGCCGGTATCGTTTGATTTTTATCCCCGGCCCCAGGGGCATGGCTATACCATTGTCACGGTAGAAAATGAAAATCCCTTTTATGAAATCGGCGATGAGATCCGGGGGCACGAGTTTCACTATTCCCGGGTGCGGCATTGGACCGGTGATGACGACGATTTGGTTTTCCGTATGCAAAGGGGGGTGGGAATCACCGAAGACAAAGACGGCATCTGTTATAAAAACGTGCTGGCCACCTATACTCACATCCATTCCCTGGGGACCCCCCAATGGGTTGAGGCCCTAATAAAAAACGCAATGGATTACAAATTTAACAAAAAGACTTCTTAACACACCCATCCGTCTTATCTCGACTCAGCATTGCCCGCTAAAATTTGTAGGTAAAAAATTGGATATCAAATCAATTCAAAAAGAAATAATGGAAATCGTGGCCGCATCTCCCGTCAGAATATCGCCGCAATATCTTGAAAAAACAATTTCCGATACATACGGTCTGGAGAAAACACAGGCCGGACGGATTCTAAAAGATTTGATCCGGCAAGGTGAGCTGGAATATACCTACGAATTCGGCAGCACCTACCTTGTGCGGTCTTTCAGCAAACCGGTCCGCATTTCAAATCATGTGGTGATCATGCCCGCGGGGCATTCTTATCAGTCGGCGCCGGATGATGTGGTTATTCAAATTAAGTCCGGCGCGGCTTTCGGCGGCGGCCGGCATCCGACCACACGCCTGTCGGTCAAAGCCATCGAATATGTTTTAAAGCAGGAGCGCCCGAACTGGATGAATCAGCGCTGTTCTGTGCTGGACATCGGGACCGGGTCGGGTATTCTGGCAATGGCCGCCGTCGGCCTGGGGGTTAAAAAAGGTCTCGGTCTCGATATCGATCCATGCGCTGTTACCGAGGCCGCCGATAATATTGCCCTCAATAAATTGGAGAATCGAATCCTCATCTCGGATCGGGAAATTGATACCGTCGATCAGGTTTTTTCGCTGCTTGTTGCCAACCTGAGATATCCGAGTCTAAAAAATTATTATCCCCTAATTTTAAAGCTAACCGACACCAATAGCCGGGTGGTTCTCTCCGGCTTCCGGCCTCAAGAGCGCAGCAATTTGATGGATCTTTACACCACCAAACATTTTAAATGTACCTGGACCGCCGATGAGCTCGATTGGTCAGCCGCCGCCTTGAAAAGGCAATAGTCAATCGGTTTTTTCCTTTTCCTGCCCTGAATGCCGATCTGAACCCTCTACCTGGGCCGGGTGACAATCGTGATCCTGGCACGCATTCAAAGGCGTGATCGGATTTAATTGGCCTTCAAGGTAATTGATGAGGGCCTCTTTGACGGTGGCGCCCTTTACTCTATAGACTTTGATGCCCCCTTGACCTAATTTTTGAACCGCACGTGCGCCCATGCCGCCGCAGATCACGACGTCCACCGCTTGACCGCTTAGCGCCCGCAAGGGCTGGCAGCCGCCGTGGATGTGATGTTGCTTCCGATTGCCGATGTACCCAAAGCGCTTGGTATCCGTATCATAGATGGTAAAAAAAGGTGCGCTGCCGAAGTGCGTCATGACGGCCGCATCAATCCCCTGGTCTGTTTCAGTTGGCATGCATATTTTCATTGCATTTGCCTCCCGCAGCGGCCTCTGCCCCTGCCGCGACCTGCACCGCCCTGTCGGGCCGGGCCTCTGTCTTTTTCCGATCGGTGCAGATTGGGACCGCTGCACTGTGGACAGGCATTGGGTCTACCGGTTCCATAGGGCACGGACCATTCGTGCCGGCAATTATCGCATTGAAATCGTTTTTCGATCATGGTGAATATACCTCCTTCTATTTTTAGGGCCTTGCCCTGAACCAGGGCAGCGGCAATTTTTTTATGGGCGGACTTGACGATATTGCCAAAGGTCTGGCGGGAAACATCCATCTGTTCGGCCGCTTTCTCCTGATAGCATTCTTCCAGGTCGGCCAGACGGATGGCTTCCAGCTCATCCAGGGTTAAAACGACTTCATCCAGATCGGCGACCGGGATGCCGCGCGGTTTAAAATAATTCGCTTCCGGTTTACAACCCACACGTCTTTTTTTAAAAGGCCGGGCCATCATTTATCCTTTCGGTTATTGGCATATGCTAATAATAAATCATCTTGATATGGTTGTCAAGGGCGCTTCTGGATCCAGTATAATTTTTTTACAGATTCATCAGGACGTTTGATTCGCAGGACACACTCACGAAGGTGGGCGCAAACGGAACAAAAAAGGCATGCATCGCGATATCGATACATGCCTTTTATTAATTTATTTCGCCGGTTTTATTATTTCGTTTTTGGGTGGCACTTGGCGCAGGTTGTCGGCGCCTTCTCTTTGGGCTTGTATTTCTTGTTATATTTTTTGTGACAGCCCTCACAATTATCATGGAATGCTTCGGCATGGTATTCCATTCTCTTTTTTTTGCGTTCTTCTTTGGGAACCTTATTTTTCCGCATTTCTTTTTTCATCTTTGCCGGCATTTCAGCGGGTATCTTGTGGCATTCAATGCATCTTTGGACATCATCCCCTTCTTTCAATTCCGAAAGCGGCTTGTTGTTTTCATCATGGTGGCATTCGCCGCATCCGTTTTTATAAAATTCCGGGTATTTTTCAGCATATTCCCTCTGGTGTTTTCCGTGGCTAAAAATGACAATTCCTTTTTTATGCTTTTCATATGCCGGGTCATTTAATTCGATCATATCCGGAACATCCTTGGCATATACACCAGCCATAAAAAATAAAGCTGCAAGGCCGCCCAGCGCGAATGTCAGCAAACGCTTCTTATTCATAACCATCCATCCCCTCCTTTGCTATTTGATTTTCCTTTATCCATCTTTTCCACAGATCGCCTCACTTTTTATCAGGCGAAACCGGGAATGTCAATCACAAATAGCCGGCTAAACAATTATATAACCTGCTGAAAAAATTAATATTCACCAATTCATGCAGTCGGTATTTTGCTTTCCAGCGAAAGTTTTACGCCAAACATTTTTTCAGCTGTGCATGTAAGATTTCACACCTGTCAATTCGTAAAGACGCCTCCCGTTTCAAAAAAGACGACAAATTTTTAGATAATTTTTGGGGGACATGACACTGAGGATTTGGGCAACTAGGCCGTGGGAAGCTAAGCAGCACCCTGCTCGGCTTTATCTTCTTTGGGCTCAGGCTCGGGCTTTTTCTTGCCGAAAAGCCGGGCGCCGATGATACTGAGCTCATACATCACCATCAACGGAAGCGCCATCATCACCTGGGTGACCACGTCCGGCGGTGTGAGGATGGCGGCGCCTGCAAAAAACAGCAGCAGGGCATATTTGCGGTTGCGCTTTAGAAAATCAACCGAAACGAGACCCATCCGGGCCAGAAATGTTAAAACCATCGGAAGTTCAAACACCAGCCCGAAAGCCAATAACAGCTTGGCCGAAAAAGCCAGGTATTCTTTCATGGATGGAAGGGGCCGGATGGATTCGGTGGCGAATCCTAAAAAGAATTTAAATCCCCAGGGAAACACGATAAAATATCCGAAAAGCGCTCCGGCAATGAAAAAGAATGAGGAAAGGATTACAATGGGAGCCATCATACGGCGTTCTTTTTGGTACAGACCCGGCGCCACAAACATCCAGAATTGATACAGGATCACCGGGCTGCCCAGCATGATGCCGGACAGGAGCGAAACTTTTAAATAGGTGAAAAACGCTTCGGGCAAACCGGTGAAGATTAAATGATCTCCCGGTTCCATCACCTGCATCAGCGGACGTACCAGGATATTAAAAAGAACCTCTTTGAAACCATAGGAGGCCACAAAACCGACACCCACAGCAATAAAGCACTTGATCAGTCGACTTCTGAGCTCATCGAGATGAGACGTAAACGGAATTTTTTCATCCTCATCAACCATCTTCGCGGTTCCCTTTTGGCTTTTCTTTTTTTTCGGTGTCGGCTTCGATTTCTTCTGCGTCCCCGAATGATTCCCTTTCGGCCTTTTTTAAGGTATCAGACGCCGGTTTTGTATTCTCGCTTTTATCTTCACCTTCGGTTTCTTTGCCGTCCCCATCGAGGCTGTCCTCCTTTTTTTCAGCCGTTTCCGACGCATCGGGACGGCTGAACTCCGTTGAGGCGTCGAGGCTCATAGAATCTTTGATGTCATCGCCAAAATCGTCAAAGGCCTTTTTGACATCGGTTAAATCCTCGTCGATTTGAATGGTTTCCTTAAACTCGTTGGTTGCCTTTTTAAATTCCCGTAAGGTGCGACCCAGCGATTTTGCCAGATCCGGCAATTTTTTAGGACCAATTACGATTAGCGCGATCGCCAGGATTAATAACAATTCGGGCATGCCGATGCCAAACATGGGTTCCCTCTAATTAACGTTTTGGTGTTTTAAATTTCGTCAAAAAAGCCCATTAGTACTGGTTTCAGTTAAAAGTGTCAAGGACGTCCGGTTTTAAAACCAGAAAATACAGTTCACCGGTATGGGCCAGATGTCCGGCGGCAATTTCAGCATAGGGACCGTTGCCCCAGAACAGATCCGCACGACCCGGTCCCCGTATAGCACCACCGGTATCCTGGTTGAGCACAAAGCGGTTGCAATCCGTCCAGCTGTCGATCTGACCGGCCCCATCGACAATTGGTTTTTGTGTTTTTATGAAGGCCAGCGCTGCCGGCGGAAAGATCCGTCTGTCCAGCGCAATGGATCGGCCGGGGGTTAACAGGACACTGATATTACCCAAAGGGCCTTCGGCCTCCAGTTTGAAGAAGACGTAGCTGGGGTTGTAATTAAAAACTGACGCCATTTCCTCCGGGTGGTCGTTCAAATAGGCCCGTATTTTTTGCATGGACATTTCTTCTTTGGGGATTTTTTGTTCTCGAATTAAAAGGCCGCCGATAGCGCGGTAGGGTCGTCCGTTGGTTCCATGATAATGAACATTGATTACATCGCCGGTGTCCAGAAAAACTTTGCCGGAGCCCTGTATCTGTAAAAAGAATACGTCCACCGGATCTTTGATCCAGACCAGCGGCTCAGCTTTCCCGACCAGTGCATTTTCCTCATCTATCTCTCGGCGATCGTGGTAGGGAACCACCGTTTGATCGGTGTAGCGGCCCACGATGCTCTGCCCTTTGTATTTTTCACTAAAGGGTGAAAGATCAATTTTCATCAAATCCGTCGGCAGGGCGTAAATTGGATATTGATACTCCTCATCCCGATCTAAACGGCCGCTTAAATGCGGCTCGTAATAACCGGTAAACAAAACTTCACCCCTTTGATCTCTGCCGACCGATTGATAAACAATGTAATTAGAGCGTATGAATTTTCTTAATTCCCGGTTAGATGGGTTCATGCGGATAAAATCAAGAAAATGCTGCAACGATTTTATCAAATGGGCGGCATCAAATTGGTCTTCGCCAAATTGATAAGTGCGGTCTGCCGGCACCCTCTCAAAATATTCCAAGCTTTTTAAGATACTGTGCTCCAAGCCGTCGAGCTCCAGATCATCATGAAAATCCGGATAGGAAAAAGAGGATTTGCGGATCAGTACCCGTTCTTCCGGGGGTTTCTTAATAGGGGCCGGACATCCGGCAATTAAAACCGCAAGGGCGGCAATTAAAATCAGAGTGCATTTGGAATAAAGAGAGATGGTAATTTTCATGGTTTTCGCACTTCGAATCCTTGGGGTTAAAGTTTGCTTTTCGAAATTTCTGCAAGCCCAGTGTTTCTATCTTTGTTTTCGAACATAGCTACCGCTTTTGCCGCCGGTTTTTTTTAGAAGCTGGATTTTGGAGATGGTCATTTCTTTATCATGGGATTTACACATGTCATAAATAGTCAGCGCTGCAACCGAGACCGCGGTGATGGCTTCCATTTCAACGCCGGTCTGATCAATGGCGCGTACCGTTGCTTCAATGCCGATGCAGCTTGCAGACGTATCCGGGGCAAAGTCAATCTGGATATGGGTGATATTCAAAGGATGACACATGGGGATGAGTTCCGAGGTTTTCTTGGCGGCCATCATACCGGCAATTCGGGCGGTCTCAAGGACATTGCCTTTTTTCACTTTGTGACTCTGGATCAAATCCAATGTTTCCGGATTCATCTGGATCGTGCCGCCGGCGACCGCCGTGCGAACCGTCGGTTTCTTTTTGGTTACGTCTACCATTCGGACGTGTCCTTCATCATCGATATGTGTAAATGAAGACATGATCAACCCTCTAAAAGTAAATTGTAATAAATATTATCCGAATCGTTTGATCTGGCGATTCGGCGATCTGTTACGCTGCAAAATACTCCGTTTTATCGGTCACGGAAGTTTTTATGGCCTCCAGGGTGTCCTTTAAAGCCGGAATTACATTTTCTCTTATATCGCCGGCAACAATTAAATGCATGATATCATCGCCCACCGCAAGATTCTTGTTTTCGATAATGTTGACCTGGATATCAACAATGCCGGGCTTTTGCGACTGTTCTTTTATGATTTGCTCTAGTCTTGCATGATCTACGGCAACTTTGAGTCCTTTGACCTTGCGGCCGTCACGGGCGGTAGCCCGCACCACTCCATTGTGACATAAGATCATGCCAACCTTTTCGAAATCCGGGTGTCTTTTGATTTTATCAAACAAGTTGGCGATGTTCATCGGGCTCCCTTCTAGAAGTGGTTTCAAAATCCCAAATTTGTTAAAATAAAGATGTGTAATCCCGCGTTCAAGCGGGAAACCGGATCTGAGGTTTTCAAACCACTTCTAAATCATTTCCTCCGCGCGCTTTAAATCCTCCGGCGTATTAATGTTAAAAAACGACTGCAGATCGGGATCTATTTTGCGTAAAACTTTCTCGGAGATGGTTTTGATACGGCTTTTTCGAAACGCCTTTATGATTTTTAATTTTTCCTGTTCAAGATGGTGCTGGGCCGAGTTCAGACAGCGTTTGGAATATGCCGCGCATAGGGGCTCTAATCCGGCAGCGGTATCGGGCATCACAATATCGATTTGGGATTCAATTTTTCCGATAATGGTTTCAACCATCTCCTTTTTTAAAAAAGGTGTGTCGCATGCCGATATAAACGCAAACGGGTTTGTCATATAAAAAAGGCCGGCATGAATTCCGGTCAGAGAGCTTCGAATCGGGAAAAGATCCGACACAATCAACAGGTCCCATTCCAAAAAGTTTTGGGGGTTGTTGGTTACCAGAATGATTTCTTCAAACAACTGGCTGTAAATATCATATATGCGATCCAGAATTCGGACCCCGCCCACTTTCAGGAGGGCTTTCTCCGTGCCGTCATAACGGGTCGACAATCCGCCCGACAGGATGACGCCGGTGCAGGCAATTTTACGATCGGGTGCCATCATGCAAAATAACATTCATCATTAATGAGAAGTCAGCAACATTTCAGCTTAAGAAAAAAGTGGGGCAAAATCAAGGTAAAATCAGGGGGTTTGCAAATCTGCTATCCATTTTAGCAATATATTTCTTGATCAAAAAATAAATTATGATGTAGTTATAGAATTTGTCAGGCAAAACCAGAAAAAGGATCTATTTCTTTGAAAGACCCAGTACTCCATCACTCCCATCCGGCCTTCGTAGCTCCTAGCTGAAGCTACTTCGGCGGAGTGGGCAACTCCATTACTCCAATTTCTTGATCATGAGCGTACACGAACATAAAAAAGAAGCACCCAAATCAGTTACCATGGGCATCATTTCGGTTTCCACCACCCGGGCCTTGATCGATGACACCAGCGGCGAATGGATCCGTGAACAGGCTGAAAAAATAGGGCATCAAATTGTTTTTCACAGAGTGATCCCGGATGACGCTGATAAAATTGCCGCTACACTGAACCGGGAGATCAAAGAATCCAATCCCCAGGTGGTTTTGATGAGCGGCGGGACTGGAATTACGAAAAAAGATGTGACCATTGAAGCCGTCAGTCCCCTGTTTACGAAAGAGCTGAGCGCTTTCGGTCCGTTATTTGCCAAACTCAGCATGGAGGAGATCGATTCCGCCGCCATTATGTCCCGAGCTACCGCCGGTGTTATTGTCAACACCGTTGTCTTTTGCATGCCGGGCAGCCTCAATGCCTGTAAATTGGCCTGTACGCGATTGATTTTCCCGGAGCTGGGCCATCTGGTGAAGCATGTTCAGGATTAGCTATTGTTATGCCCCTCAAAAATCACGTGGTACTTTTAGTCCAGTTTTGTTCCCTAAACAGCACCATGTTTATTGTTTCAGGTTTCAGGTGTGGGGCCTTGGCCGCGACGAAGCGGCTACGGCCGCACAGGCGGGTGTCAGCAAACAGATGACCATTTGTAGAAAACAGTCCGCTCCTTGTCCTCTGTTATCTACTTTCCGTGCGCCAAGCTCAATATTTTCCTGACACCTGAAACCCGAAACCTGACACCCATTATAGAACCTACTTTTATAGTACTAAATTAAGGAAAGTATGATTATGCTTGCTCTTAATACGGACGAAATGAAACTGCCGCCCATGAGAATGATTCGGCAGGGTTATGAGGTAGCGCCAAAAGTGGATGTTGCCGCGGAGCTAAATCGGCAATGGGACCGCATCAAGGACCATCTGGACCTCCCGCAGGGCTCGAGTGTGGCCATCGGCGTGGGCAGCCGCGGAATTACCGATCTTGCCGATGTGGTCCGGGGGGTGGTGGCCAAAACCAAACAGGCGGGATTCGCGCCCTTTATTACGCCAGCGATGGGCTCCCATGGCGGAGCAACTGCCGAGGGACAGGTCAACGTTCTTACGAATTTAGGCATTACCGAGGACAATGTCGGTGCGCCGGTTCGGGCCACGATGGAAGCGGTCCCATTGGGTGAGTTCAACGGCATTCCGCTTTTTTTGGACAAATGGGCCCATCAGGCAGAAGGGATCGTCCTGATCAATCGAATTAAACCCCATACCGATTTTAGCGGGCCCACCGAAAGCGGCTTGATCAAGATGATGGCGATCGGGCTGGGTAACCAGATCGGAGCGGAGCATTACCACCGGCTGTCGGTGATTCGCAATATGTATGAAATTATCAGCTCTGCCGGCAAAGCGCTGTTAGAACGGACAAATTTTTTATTTGGTGTTGGACTGGTGGAAAATCAGGAGCACGCGACGACCATTTTGCGAATGATTTTGCCTGAAGAGGTGGAGGCCGTGGAGATTGAGCTTTTAAAAGTGGCCCGGGAGGTTATGCCCCAATTGCCGTTGGCGGAAATTGATCTTCTCATTATTGACGAGATGGGTAAGGATATAAGCGGTGCGGGAATCGATCCGATCGTGACCGGGCGATATAACTGCGGCTATCGCGAAGGTGAGCAAGGGCCTTACATATCCCGCATTTTTGTAAGGGATTTGACAGACGCCAGTGAAGGCAACGCCCTTGGCATCGGCCGGGCAGACGTTGCAACCCAAAGCCTGGTCGACAAAATTGATGCCGACGCCACCGCCATTAATTGCCTGACCTCATGTTGCCCGGAAGACGGAAAAATCCCGCTGACCTTCGATACCGATCGAGAGGCGATTGCGGCGGTTTTGATGACCCTCAGACCGCATACCCTGCAGGATGTATCCATTGTATATATTCAAAATACCCTTGAGCTAAAACGTCTGATGTTTTCGCAAGGGTGTCTTCCGAATCTTGAAGGAAGGCCGGATCTTCACATCGAATCTGAAAGCCTTGAACTGGTGTTTGATTCCTCGGGCAGCTTGATTTCACCATTTAAGATAAAACATGAATCATAAGATCTCGATGGTCCTAATCGGCGGCGGGTCGTTAGGGTTGGATTCTTTTTATCCTTTTCTCTTTTTCCAGTAGGGGTCCCGCAGGCCCTTTTTGTAGATCTTGCCCGATCCGGTTTTGGGCAGTTCATCGAGAAATACTATGGCTTTGGGTGCTTTGTAGGAGGCCTGGTATTCTTTACAAAAGGAGATGATTTCTTCGGCGGTGGCCGTTTCACCTTCTTTGAGTACGACGGCCGCATTTACGGCTTCACCCCAGCGTTCATCCGGGACCCCGAAAACGGCGGCCTCTAGGATTTTGGTGTGCATGTAAAGAACGTTTTCAACTTCGGTGGAGTATACATTTTCGCCCCCGGTGACAATCATATCCTTTTTGCGATCGACAATGTTTACGTAACCCTCCGAATCTAGGGTTGCCAGATCCCCGGTTTGCAGCCACCCCTCTGAGAAGGCCTTTGCGGTTTCTTCCTTAAGATTCCAGTATCCGGGTGTAACGTTGTCCCCTTTCACCCAGATTTCGCCAACCTGTTGTTCATCGGCAGCAATCGGGACCCCGCTCTCGTCCACAACTTTTAACTCCACACCGATAAACGGCCGGCCGGTTTTAGATTTGAATTTTAGCTGATCGGCCGCAGAAAGGCCCTGCAGATGCTCTTTTAAGATGCTAAAGGTTAGATACGGGCTGGTTTCTGTCATGCCGTAGGTCTGAATGTAATCGCAACCGAAGGCTTCCATGATAAGGCGGACCAGCTCCGGCGCAATGGGAGCGCCGCCGCTGAGGATCACCCGCAAGCTTGAAAAATCATAGTCTTTTACTCGGGGGTTTTTGATCATCAGGTTGAGCATGGTGGGGATCAAATTGCTAAGGGTTATCTTTTCCTTTTCAATGACCGCCATGACGGTTTCAGCCTCAAATTGGCCGACCATGACGTGACGCCCACCCACCCAGGTTATGGCAAATGTGGCCCAGGCATCGGCTAAATGAAACATAGGCGCAATGTGGCCCCAGATATCGGTATCCACCAGCTTGAGCTCGGCGATGGTCCCCAGTGCGTGACTACAGACATTTTTATGGGTCAGCATTACCCCTTTGGGCCGCCCGGTGGTGCCGCTGGTGTAATACAGATGCGCGATCTGGCTTTCATCCACGCTGACGGGTTCGAACGCCCCGGCGTGGGCGCCAATGGCATCCTCATAATTATAGGATGCGATTGCGGCGGATTCTTGAAGTCCTTCACCAATCCATAGAATTCCTTCCAGAGGTGTGTCTTCCTTTAAGACCCCGTTTACCACCGGTGCAAACTGTTTTGCGGCAATTAACCACCGGCTGCCGGCGTCATTTAAAATGAAAGCGACCTCTTTGGCCGCCAGGCGATAATTCAGAGGGTTGAGAATGGCCCCCAGACCGGCGGCGGCATAGTAGGCTTCCAGAAAGGCATGCGAATTGACTTCTAATATCGAGACGCGGTCCTGAATTTGAATGCCCTGGTTTTGCATGAACCGGGCTAGGCCGGCGACGCGCTCACCGATCTGCTGGTAGGTGAAGGACCGCTCGCCGTCGATCACGGCTATCTTTTGGGGAAATAAATCCAACGCCTTTTGAAGGGTCGTCCAGATATTCATGCGCTTTAGCCTTTGGTTCGTGTTAAAAGTTCGTAAACTGATAATATTAATATCGCTAAAAAGGCAAGTCCAAAAACACGGTCTTGTGATTTAACGCTCAACAGGGTAACATCTCCATAATTATTGAGATTTTTGGTAAGATATGGTTGAAATGACCATAAAACCATCACTTTTTTAACGGGTAATTTTTATGGCCTTAGAAATCGAAAGCTTTGCAGAAGATTTTGATCCGCGCTTTAAAATTTTCCACGAATTGATGGCCCGCAAGGTCAGGGATATCCTATTGGTTTCGACGCCTTACGATGCCTGGATTCTGGAGGAAGACTGCCGGTTATCCGAACGGATCATTCATGAATACCGTGGACTGAATCTGAGCAACCCGCCCCGCTTTACCTGGGCATCGTCGGCCCAGGAGGCCCTGGCGGTGCTTGATAAACAAAAGTTTGACATGGTTATCTCCATGAGTCAGCTGGCCGACATGGATGTTTTTACGCTCGGTGATGAAATCAAAAAAAGAGCGCCGGATCTGCCGGTGGTTCTGCTGGCGCACGACTCCTTGCCGCCGACCACCCAGGAATGCCTTCCGGACTTCTCACGACCTTCCGGCATCGACCAATCATTTGTATGGTCCGGCAACACCGATATCCTGGTGGCCCTGGTCAAAAGTGCCGAGGACCGCTTGAATGTCGAGCATGACACCGAATTTGCCGGCATCCGGGTTATTCTGTTTGTAGAAGACTCTCCGATTTACATATCGTCGTTGCTGCCCGTACTATACAGGGAGCTGGTGAGTCAGGCCCAGGCCATTATGGAGTATCGGCTCAATGAGGAACACAAGTTGCTGACCATGCGCGCACGGCCCAAAATCCTGGTTGCCGAAAGCTACGAAGAAGCGAATCAACTTTTTGAAAAATATGAACCCTATGTTTTAGGTGTAATTTCCGATGTTCGTATCCCGCGAAACTGTGTCCTGGATGAAAACGCCGGAGTGGCTTTTCTCTCCAAGATTAAGAAAGAACGATTCGATATCCCGCTCCTGCTTGCCAGCTCCGAGCCTTCCAACGCAGAAAAGGCCATGAAAATTCCGGCCGCTTTTGTCGACAAGAATTCGCCCAGCCTGCATGCGGAGGTCCGCTCGTTTTTTGTAGATCAACTGGGATTTGGCGATTTTGTTTTCCGCAAGCCCGACGGCCGGGAAATCACCCGCGCCCCCAGCCTGCGCAAACTTGAAGAAATTTTGCGTCATATTCCGGAGGATTCATTTATTCATCATGCCACCCGCAATGATTTTTCAAGATGGCTCTTTGCGCGCACGGAAATCGTGCTGGCCCAAAAAGTACGTCCTTTAAGAGATAAAGACTTTAAGAGCGTTGAGGAACACCGGCAATATCTGGTTTCCTTGATCCAAACCTGGCGGCAGCGCCGGCAAAAAGGCGTGGTGGCCAATTTTGACAGCAGTGATTTCGATCTGGATACCGAATTTTTAAAAATCGGCAAAGGGTCTCTGGGCGGAAAAGCCCGCGGGCTGGCTTTTGTCGCCAATTTGCTTCAGCGGCTTCCCGCTATTCATAAACAGTTTAAAGATGTGAATATTTTTGTACCTCAAACCCTGGTGATTACCACCGAGGGATTTGATGTCTTTGTCGAAGAAAATGATCTCAGGGAACTTGCCAAATCAGATGCACCCGATGAAGAAATTGCCGAAGCATTTCGCAACGCCAGCTTTCCCCAATGGATTGCCGAAGATCTCAAGATCTATCTGGACATGATCAAATATCCGCTGGCCATTCGCTCTTCCAGCCTGCTGGAGGATGCTCAATTTCGCGCGTACGCCGGCCTTTACCGGACTTTTATGCTTCCCAATGATCATCTGGATCCTGAGGTGCGTTTGGAACAATTGATCAGCGCCATCAAACTGGTGTACGCTTCAACCTACTTCCGGGATCCCAAGGCATTTTCAAAGCGGGTGGGTCATCGCACCGAAGAAGAGCGCATGGCTGTCATTGTCCAACAGTTGGTGGGGGAAAGATACGGGGACCATTTTTATCCGACCATATCCGGTGTGGCCCAGTCTCATAATTACTATCCATTTGCTAAAATGAAACCGGAAGAAGGCATCGCCACGGTGGCGCTGGGCCTGGGCAAGACGGTCATGGAAGGCGAAAAAGCCCTGCGATTTTCTCCGCGATATCCGCAATTACTTCCACAGCGGTCCACTGTAGAAGATATTCTCGAAAATTCACAGCAGCTTTTCTACGCATTGAAAATGGAGGGGAACAACCCCCAACTCGGCATCCACGAGGATGCCAACCTTGAAAAAAGAGATGTCGCCGACGCCGATAAAGAGCCGCCGGTAGAACTCTTGGCAAGCACCTATATTCCGGATGAACATCGTATCAGAGATTCAGCCCACATGCCTGGATACCGCATTATCACCTTTGCCCAGGTTCTGAAATACGGACAGTTTCCGCTTGCCGAAGTGCTTTCTGAAGTCCTGGCCCTGGGACAGGAAGGTATGGGCTGCCCGGTGGAACTGGAGTTTTCAGTAAATATTCCGAAGGGAAACGAGCGCAAGCCTGAATTCGCCTTTCTGCAGCTCAGGCCCATGACCGCCCGTGCGGACTTGCTACAGGTTGATATCAGCAATGATGAAGTTGATCGGGCCTTTTGTGCCTCCACCCATGCGCTGGGCAACACCGAAACCAGTGATATGGCCGATATCATCTTTGTAAAACCGGACGATTTCGATCCCGGCAAGACGCAGCAAATCGCCCGGGAAATCGGTGAGCTGAATTCCGGATTGATGAAAGCATCCCGGAAATATCTGCTGATCGGTCCGGGAAGATGGGGATCTGCCGACCGCTGGTTGGGAATTCCCGTAAACTGGGCCGAAATTTGCGGGGTGGGAGCGATAGTTGAAATCGCTTCCCCTCAACTCAGGGCCGACCCATCCCAGGGGTCGCACTTCTTCCATAATATAACGACGCTGGGGATCACCTATGTAACTGTTTCCGGAGATAATTCGGACTTTATCAAATGGGACTGGTTAAAGGACCAGCCGGTGGCCCATGAAACGGTATATGTCGCTCACGTTAAGCTGGACAGCCCCTTTGTTTTGAAAGCAGACGGGAGGAGCTCCAGGTGTGTTATGTACCTGTAAAGTTGACTTGGTTAAATAGTTAAATGGTCGAATCGTCAAATCGTTAAATCCCCCTTTTCCAACAGAGCCCTTACACAAAAACAGATGTTTTAGATCAGTTTCGCCTGGACGATAAATTTTCAAGATATAAAAATCGGCGGTGAAAAAAAGGAACTGATGTCAGCTAAAAAGAATACAGATTTTGTAACCGCGCTGGTAGCCAATGCAGCTGGAGAAATTTTTGAGCTCGATGGGTTTGGCGCCCTGGGAATGGAAGGGTCTACGTATGCTCCGCTGAGGACAACGAATACCCGCAACCTGCCTTATGGAAGTGAACTGATGTATTTGCCGGATCGAAGGCCGGTTTTGTTCAACCCGCGCAGCGGTAAGATTGAGACCTTAAGTCACAACCCTTACGCTCCCGATGAACCGCTATTTCCCGTTACGGCTTTTAATTCTCCGGGTTATGTTATTTCATATCTGGGCGCCTATGCTGAAGATAAAAATGTGCAATCCCTGCCGCTTTTTTCATACGGAGCGGTAGGGTGGCATCGGGGCAAATTTCGATCGGCTGTTATCCAGGTGGATCGGGAAAAGCGTCAGGACCTGCGGCTGATGAAACCGGCCGATGTCGCCAGCGGTATTGAAAAGATGCGCCGGCGGATGCCGGATAATCGCCTCAGAGCGCATCTTGAAAAATGTGCTCTAGAATATGGGTGCCCGGCCGGAAAAAATTTTTTTTTAAGCCGTTACGAAGCACCGCTACCTACAGCCAAACAATGCAACGCCCGCTGCCTGGGCTGCCTGTCATTACAGCAGCACAGCGATATTCCCCACAGCCAGGAACGCATCGGGTTCACCCCGTCGGCCGAAGAGATTGCTGAAGTGGCCCTGGCGCATATTGAACGGGTAGAAAACAGTGTGGTAAGCTTCGGCCAGGGTTGCGAAGGAGACCCCTTGTTGGCTGTCGATGTCATCGAACCGGCCATTCGCCTGATTCGCCTTAAAACCCGGCGCGGCACCATAAACATAAATACCAACGGCAGCCTGCCTGAAGCACTAAGGCGCCTCATCGATGCAGGCCTGGACAGCCTCCGCATCAGCATGAACAGTGTCCGCAAAGAATGTTATCATGCTTATTTTCGGCCAGGAGGCTATCGATTTGCGGATGTCTTAAAGAGTATTGATCTCGCTTTAGATAAGGGTATTTTTGTTGCGGTTAATTATTTAAATTGTCCCGGATTTAGCGACACCCCGCAGGAGCTAGACGCATTGCGTCGATTCTTAAAGCAGCACCGCATTCATATGATTCAATGGCGCAATTTAAATTTTGACCCGCTTCGATATTTTAAAATAATGGCGGGTGTGGCCCAAAATGGCAAGCCCATCGGGATGAAAAAACTGCTGGATCAGATTCGTAAGGAATTTCCAGATCTCAAACACGGCTACTTCAACCCCCCGAAGGAGAGATTTGGGAATTAGACACACTCACGTATTAAAATGATTAAGGTTTCAGGGCTAGCATGGCCTGAAGGTCTTACTTGGTGTCAGGTGTCAGGTTTCAGGTGTCAGCATCTGAACCAGCAAAGTTTCAGATCTATCAAACCTGACACCTGAACACTGACACCCGAAACCTGAATTATGAAATGGATCGAAGCAAAAGTTGTTTTTGATGCTGAAGATATGCGCCTTGCCGGCGAATTAATATCCAATCTATTTTTCGAATTCGATCTGCAGGGCGTGGCTGAAGAAGACCCAACAGCTGAACCCATTGAAGGCTGGGCGGAGGATTCGATTGGCCGTCCGGAGCAGCATGCGATTGTCGGCTATTTTCCAAGAGACCGCCAGGTGAAAAAACGCTGCCAGGTTCTGGAAAAGAGATTGGCCTTGTTAAAAGAGAATTCTGCTATTTTTTATCGGGTCAGCTACAAAGAATTGGATGAAGAAGATTGGGCCGAGGCCTGGAAGGCATTTTTCACGCCTCAAAAAATCGGCCGGAAAATGATTGTCAAACCCACCTGGTGCGCGTATACGGCCGATCCGGATGATATCGTGCTGGAGCTGGATCCCGGTATGGCTTTTGGTACCGGAACGCATCCCACCACGGCCCTTTGCATCAAGCTGATTGAGGACTATCTGAACACAGGGGATTCGGTATTAGATATCGGCACCGGTTCAGGTATTTTGATGATTGCAGCTGGCAAACTCGGGGCCGGGTTGATGTGCGGTGTGGATAAGGATACGGTGGCCGTAGAGGTAGCTGCCGCCAACCTCAAGCTGAATGAAATTGATCCTCAATCCTATTCATTGCTCAACGGGAATCTTTTGGAGGGAATTGATGATAAATATGATTTTATCGTGGCGAATATCTTCACCCATGTCATATTGGAACTGCTGGATGATCTTCCCGAGGTGATGGCTAAAGGCGGTATCTTTGTCTGCTCCGGAATGTTCGAGAAAAATAAGAATCTGGTGGTTGGCAAAATGAAAACCCTGGGATTTGAAATCCTGGAGATACGTGAGCAGGAAGAATGGGCTGCTATTGCAGGGCGATTGCAGGCAGAGTGCATAGCTTAAAAAATTCGAAATCCGAAACCTGAAATCCGAAACAATTTCGAATGACCAAAATTCGAAAATTCAGTATATTGTGATTTTTATTTTAAATAGTATAATTATATTTTCTTGTTTTTAAAATTAAGAAATTCGATATTCGGATTTGTTTCGAGTTTGGAATTTCGGATTTCACAAAAGGGTTTTTTCATGCGCATTTTGCTCGTTGAAGACGATCAAAAAATTGCTTCCTTTATTCTTAAGGGCTTAAAGGCCGAGGGGTTTGCCGTGGACCATGAAGACAATGGCGAAGACGGTTTGCATTTGGCGTTAACCGAGCCTTACGATGCCGCTATCATTGATATTATGCTGCCCCGGATGGATGGCTTAAGAATCATAGAAAATATGCGTCGCGATAAGCTGAAAACGCCGGTGATTATCTTAAGCGCCAAAGGAGAAGTTGATGATCGCGTAAAAGGCTTGCAGATGGGAGCGGATGATTATCTGACAAAACCATTTGCATTTTCCGAATTGCTGGCCCGGCTGCAGGCCTTGATCCGGCGTAGCAGCGATGTGTCCGAGCCAACAAAATTGACCGTTGCGGATATCAGCATGAACCTGATTACACGGGAAGTTGTAAGGGCCGGTCAAAAAATCGAACTGCAGCCGCTGGAGTTTTCATTATTGGAGTATCTGCTGCGCAACGCCGGCAGAGTTGTTTCCAAAACCATGATTATGGAACATGTCTGGGATTATTATTTCGATCCCCAGACCAATGTCGTTGAATCGCGAATTTACAAGCTGCGCGAAAAAATTGACAAGGGGTTTCCTGAACGGCTGATTCATACCGTTCGCGGAGTGGGCTATGTTCTTAAGGAAGATAAATAGCATCCGGCATACCCTGGCGATCCGCCTGACCTTATGGTACGCGGGTATATTCATGCTGACCTCCTGCGTGGCTTTTCTCTTTTTCTATTTTTTGATTACCTCCGTTATCCGGGATCGTACCGATCAGGATTTGCTGGGTGAGGCCCGAACCCTCTCATCGATTCTCAACGTGCAGGGCATGAAAGCCGTTAAGCGCCAGATCATTTTTGAGGCCCAGGCCGCCGGAGAAAAAAAGATTTTTTTCCGTTTGCTTTCGTTTGCCGGCGAGGCGTTTTCTTCTTCCAATATGTCCTACTGGCGCGATATCGGGATTGGAAAGGCGGCGGTTGAGCAACTAATCAATGAAAATCGACCGATTTTTAATACCGTCAGTCTGCCGGATCGCAAACATAACATCCGAATCCTGTATACCATTATTGGCCGCGACATTATTCTGCAGCTGGGCCAATCCATGGAAAATTATACCCGCTTTATTGAAGTTTTTCGTAAAATATTTGTCGCCACCATGGCGTCCTTGTTTGTTTTTGCGGCCATTATCGGATGGTTTATGGCCCGAAGGGCCGTTGCCGGGGTTGAAGCGGTCACCCGAACGGCCCGGCAAATATCAGAAGGCAGTCTTGAGGAGCGGGTGCCGGTGAAAAAACACCAGGATGAAATTGACCAGCTGGCGATTACCTTTAATCAAATGCTGGATCGCATTCAAGCCCTTGTCACCGGTATAAGGGAAATGAGCGATAACATTGCCCATGATCTTAAAAGCCCGATTACACGCATCCGGGGGATCTCGGAGGTTACCTTAACGACCGGTGCTTCGGATAAAGAGTATGAAACCATGGCGGCCAGCACCATCGAAGAGTGTGACCGGCTTCTGGACATGATCAACACGATGCTGGTCATCTCCAAAACCGAAGCCGGGGTCAATAAACTCGACACCCGGGACATGGATATTACCGCAATCGTGCGCGACGCCTGTGAACTGTTTCAGGCGCCGGCAGAAGATAAAGATCTACGATTGGTTTGTGATGCCCAGGGTAATTTCAGCATTTCCGGCGATAATCGGCTGATCCAAAGAATGATCGCCAACCTGCTCGATAATGCCATTAAATACACGCCTGCCGGGGGAACCGTTCACGTATCGGTCCACCCGCAGAGCAATCATTCCGTCGCTATCACTATCAAAGATACGGGTGTGGGTATTTCCGATAGGGATATTTCCCGTATTTTTGAGCGCTTTTATCGCTGCGATCCCAGTCGTTCAGAGGCCGGCATCGGTCTGGGCCTGAGTTTTGCCAGGGCCATTGCCAGAGCCCACTACGGCGATATCACCGTCAGCAGTAGTCCGGATAAGGGCAGTACGTTCACGGTAAAACTCCCCAAAAGGTTTTCATAACTCACTTCATAGGTAATTGGCCTATCGTTGCATCAAGAATTTAAACTTGGAGTGTTGAGTTCATTCTTTTGTTGCGGGTTGCGGGTTACGAGTTGCGAGTCCTGCACAGCAGAGTCTAGTTTGCATTATTTAAACCCGTAACCCGTAACGCGAAACTCGAAACGCTTCAATTTCAATACTCCATCTCTCCAATGTCCGATAACGTATTGTTAAATCAATAAATTCATCTAAGCCATCCGCCTTACACAATCGACACCCTCGCCAACCTAACTTTTTGGTCATTTTCAGGTCATGTTGCGGCCATCTGTGTGCCTTAATATGGACCATCGATTATGGTGTGAAGTCTGCTTTCATCAACTTTAAGAAGGAGGTATAAACCATGAAAAGAAAACCCTTCAGAAAACTCAGTTTAGGAATCACGATTTTAGCGTTAACCGGATTCCTGTGGGGCTGTGGCCTTGAAAATGAGCTCGAGGCCAAAAACATTCCTGAAGTTGAATCCAAGACCGTGATGGTTCCGGTCAATTTTAGTGAACTGGCTCAGAAAGTTCGTGACGGGGTGGTCAATATCCGAACTGTCAAGAGCATGAAGGGCGGCGGGCCTGTTTTTCGCCATTTCTTCGGCAATCCTTTCGGACAGAAGAATCCCTTTGGTGATTCGGACCGCTTCCGTGATTTTTTTGGCCCGCATCGAAATGAAGGTCCCTCGCGGGATTTCAAACAACGGAGCCTGGGTTCCTGATTTATCATCGACAAGGCCGGCTATATCGTTACCAACAATCATGTGATCGAAAATGCTG